>JBBSHD010000054.1:0-9687 GCA_038253455.1 Terriglobales bacterium
AAGCATTTGGTGCCCGATCGTAATCCGGCGGCGGGCAGGGCCCGATGCGCCAACGCGCTCATTCCGGTTTGGAAGCAACCACAAACAAGGACCCTCCGAACGGCAAAGAAAATCCCCGGGTGGTCAATTTTTCTTCCCAGGCGCTGGCCGCCGAAAACAAGCGATTCAACACCGGCGGAATCGTCACTTCTTCAACGTAGGTCTTGTGCGCCTGCTTGCCCTTGCGCAGCCTGGAGATCAGCATGAAGGGAAACAACAGGCTCACAAAAGAAGTGATGTGCAACACCGTGAAGCCCGCTTGGCGCAGCTTTCGGCACAATTCCGATGAGGAATATCTCCGCTTGTGGAATGCTCGCTCATCTTGCGCGCTCCACAAAAAGCGGTGCTGCGGCACGGTAAGCAACACTCCGCCACCCGGCTTCACCGCCCGCCAGATATTTCGCAGAACGAGATCGTCGTCTTCAATATGCTCGATCACATCGAACGCTCCGATCACATCGAAGGCAGAGTCAAATGGAATTGCCCGGGCATCCATCTGAAACAGGCTGATGCCGGGACAACGGCGTTCGGCAAATTCCAGCCCGTGGGCGAAAATCTCGCTGGCCGAAATCTTAAGATGGGGAAGCGTCCTGGAAACTGCTGAGACCACGAAGCCGGTGCCGCAACCAATTTCCATGAAGGTTTTGGCCGCGGGAAAATATTTCTGCAGGCCCCAGATAATGATGCGATTGCGGGTTTCGAACCAGAAATGTCCCTGCTCCAATTCCGCCAGGGGTTTGAATAGCTCTTCGGAGAAGAACTCGTTTGACTTCGCGAGTTCCGGCGCAAAGGAGTAGTAGCCGCCTATCTTTTCCGGGACAACTCCGCACGCGGGGCACTGCCAGCCAGGTGATGAAAACTTGTTCCCGCAAGCCAGACATACTTTCACAAGAACACCTCAAACCTCGTCATAACCTGAATAGCCGGCGATTGCGCGCCAACCGTCCGAATTCTTGGAGAAACGGTACAGACACGGTATCCTTATACGCGCCGGTGCAGGCGATAAAGTCGCGATGAGCAGGCGTCGTTCTTAATTTTAAGGCCCTGACCACGCTGGATTATGGATTTGACCTCCATTCAGAGTTAGGATTGCCGGCATCTCTCTCTGCGATTCGCCAAGCGTGTCAGTCTGGATGTGACCTTTAGCTGCGCGAAACAGCGGCCGCTCGCAGACTTCTCCCGATGAAATTATCGATCGTGACAACGATGTTCCAGTCGGCGCCGTACCTGCGGGAGTTCTATCGGCGCGCGGTCGCCGCGGCGGAACCGATCGCCTCCGCCTTCGAGATCATCTTTGTCAACGACGGTTCTCCTGATGATTCCCTGGATTTCGCCGTCCAGCTCAGCCAGGAAGACCCAAGGGTACGCGTGGTCGACCTGTCGCGCAATTTCGGGCATCACAAGGCGTTGATGACCGGCCTCACCTATGCGGTGGGCGAACTGGTATTTCTGATTGATTGTGACCTTGAAGAAGCGCCCGAGCTTCTGGCCGAGTTTTATCCGGCCATGCTTAGCAGGAACGCGGACGTCGTCTACGGGGTACAGCGGCGCCGCAAAGGATCGATTTTCGAGAAGGTAAGCGGCGCCATTTTCTACACCGCGTTTAATTTATTGGCGGACCATAAGATTCCCCGCAACCTGATTTTCGCGCGCCTGATGTCCCGCCGTTACGTGGATGCCCTCATCGCTCATCGGGAGCGCGAGGTTTTTATTCAGGGGCTGTGGTCCATCGCCGGCTTTCTGCAAGTTGGCTTGCCGGTGGATAAGACCAGCAAAGGCAGCACTACCTACACGTTTTGGCGCAAGTTCAGCACCATGGTCAATGCGGTCACGTCGTTTAGTAACGCTCCCCTGCGATACGTTCTGTATCTGGGCTCTCTGGTTATGATGGTCTCCAGCGTTTATGGCCTCTATCTCTTTCTGCACGTGATGATCTTCGGCAGCGAGGTCCCGGGCTGGGCGTCGCTGATGGTTTCGATCTGGCTGCTGGGGGGCATCATGATCTTCTGCATCGGGGTCGTGGGCATCTACGTTTCCAAAGTATTTTCCGAGACCAAGCAGCGGCCCTACACCGTGGTCCGCGAGGTTTACCCGGCGGAAAAATCTCTCCCCGCGGACCCGCGATGACCCGTCAGGAAGAAAACCCCATACCGCGGGAAGAAAGCTCCACCCATCTCGACCACGAGAACAACCTGGCCGTGCCATTTAACAAGGTGTCCCTCGCCGGTCCCGAATTTCGCTACATGGCGGAATCAATGGACGCAATGCACATCTCGGGCGACGGTTTCTTTACCCGGAAATGTCACGCCTGGCTGGAACAGAAACTGGGTGTGAGGAAGGTGCTGCTGACCACTTCCGGCACTCACGCCCTGGAGTTGGGCGCTCTTCTGCTCAATCTTGAGCCGGGTGACGAGGTCATCGTTCCCTCATTCACGTTTCCTTCGACGGTAAATGCGTTCGCACTACGGGGCGCTGTGCCGGTGTTTGCTGATGTGCGTCCCGATACCGCCAACATTGATGAAAACGCGATCGAAGACCTGGTCACCTCGCGCACCCGCGCCATCGTGGTGGTGCATTACGCCGGGGTGGGTTGTGAGATGGATGCCATCACTGCGATTGCCCGGCGCCATGGACTGACGGTCATCGAAGACAACGCCCACGGGCTCTTCGGCCGGTACAAAGGGCAAAATTTAGGCTCATTCGGCGCCTTCGCGGCGCAGAGCTTTCATGAAACCAAGAACATTACCTGCGGAGAGGGAGGCGCGCTGATCATCAATGACAGCGCGCTCAGCGAGCGGGCAGAAATTATTCGGGAGAAGGGCACCAATCGGGCAGCTTTCTTTCGCGGGCAGGTAGATAAATACAGTTGGGTAGATATCGGCTCGAGTTATCTTCCCGCCGATCTGCTGGCCGCGTTTCTGTATGCGCAACTGGAAGCTGCTCACCTCATCCAGGCCAGGCGCAAAGCGATCTGGCAGCGCTACCAGGATGGGCTAGGGCCGGCTGCCGCCGCCGCCGCCTGCCGCCTGCCTTTCGTGCCGGAGGAATGTGAGCCCGCATATCATATTTTCTATCTGCTGATGCGATCCCTGGAGCAGCGGCAGGCCCTCATTGCACACCTTTTGAACCGCGGCATCGTTTCCACTTTTCACTATACCCCGCTGCATTCGTCGCAAGCCGGATTGAAGTATGGCAAGCCCGGCGCCCGTTGTCCGGTAACCGATGACATAAGCGCGCGGCTGGTTCGATTGCCTTTCTACGCTGCCCTCGACGAAACTCACCAGTCCCTCGTAGTAGAAGCTATCCTGGAATTCTGGAATCATTCCCGGCGGGCATGAGGATGTTCTACGCGGGGTGCGCGTTTCGCACGATGACAGTCTGCAGATAGCTGCGGCGGGTCAGCCTGCCGGCAAACCAAAGCATCCTCAATCCGAAGCGCAGGACCGAATCCACCAGCTTGCTGGAAACGGGAATATCCATGGCTCCAATGGGGGCGTCGTGATCAATATGTCTTTCCACCAGCAAGCCGTGATCTGCCAGAAGAAGCTCCAGTGACTTTCGCGTGAAATGATGCACGTGATGGCCTGAGTAAACACGATCGTAGGCCATGGCGATTCGCACGCGCCTTGCCGCAGGGCGCTGGAGTAAAGCAAGCTCGCATTATTGACGGTCATCAAAACGATCAGCCCGCCAGGCCTGGTGAAGCGTTTCAGTTGGTGCAGGAACCTGGTCAACCGGGGTACATGCTGAATCACGGCCAGCGCGGCACCACGTCGAAATGTTCATCGAATTCCGTGGTCAGCACATCGCCCTGGAGAAAGCGAATTCCGGAAACATCAGGGTTGGGCGCCAGATCAATCCCCGTAAGCTTCAGGTCGGGACGGAGGGTGCTGAGATATCGCAGAAAATCCCCTTGTCCGCATCCCACGTCCAACACCGAGACGCCGGTGGGAATCACATCTGCGACGCGTCGAAACAGCTTGATGTTAGGGTGGGCGAACCATCGCTTGTGCGCTTCTTCGGCATAGGAAGAATCGAACCGTTCAGCGTGGGCGATGCTTTCAGGCTTGCTGAAAGCGTGAGTGCAATTGGGACACACGAACAGCTCAGCCTCAGGGTGTGCAGGCATTCGCCGCGCTCGAGTCCCGCAAATCGGGCATTCCATGGTGTCTACAGGTAGTGTTTTGATCCCGCGCAACAGAGTTTCCCGGCGCCTTCAGGCCCGGTCGGTAACCGTCGATCCTGTCCTTCCATCTGGCCGCCAAACATTCTTCGAGAACTCACGGGCACTCGTAGAGAGTTGAATCCGGATAAGTGACCGAACCGAATTTCCACGGATGCGTTGCGGGAACACCTTTGAAATGGGCGACTGCCGAGAGCTGTTTGAATCGCCGGGGCAGCTGCGCGCCATCGGGCCAAATAAGGAATTGCGGCGTGCTGTGTGGCTTCACCACCGGAGCGCTCGGAGGATAATTAAACTCCGTGTACCGGTACTGGGATCCCGCCATTTCCACCGCGTAGTAAAAATAATCTTCAGGGCCATACACCGTGCTCCCCGCCGGGACATGAGCGGCCATGAAATCAAAAACCGGCCGAGGGTCGCGGGCTTTCCAGGACAGAATGATTTCGACATCTTTGACCACTCTCAACCCCGTCCAAAAGAGCGAAACTCCAACCAGGGCGGCCATGGCTGCTTTTTTTTGACGGCCTCGGACGACACCTTGAAAACTGGCGCAGGCCGCTGCCAGAGGAAACGCCATCCAATAAACCTCGTAAGCTGTGGCGTGACCGATCAGGGCCAGCGTCAGGAATGTGCTCGCTCCGGCGGCGATGACTAAAATCGCAGTTCGCCATTGCCTCATTGCTTCTTGCAGATTCAAAGCGATCACCATGAGGACCAGCGCGGCGCAGAAAAACATTCCAAGAGAATAACTGTCGATATTGAATATCCATGCGCCACCCAGCACCGGCGAACTATTCCACTTATCGCCCCAGCTCTGGGAGACGATCCAGTGCAGCCACTGCAGCGGCGACAAACCCTGGGAGAACGTCCAGGCGGAAATCGCCAGCCCAATAACCCCCACCGCCAGCCCCAATTTCAACAGCGCCGATTTGAAGGGCCGCAGGCAAAACAGAGTCGCGCCGATAATTGCGGCGACGCCGGGAAACGCCCTGGGGGTCGATAGCGCGGCGAAGGCCAGGCATGCGCCTACCGCCAGCCAGACTCCGGGGTTGATCTTTTCTCCGGGAACCTCCCAGCGAAACATGATGTAGATGGCAGCGAATTCAGCGGCAATGGTAAGCAGATCCAACCGGCCGCTGGTGGCGCGGGTGCCGATCATCAGCGAAATCCCGAAAATCGCCACCGTGCCCAAAGCCCACTGGACCCGCCGTGTGCACGTCCAAACGATGCCTCCTCCGAGAGCGCAAATCATGACCGCAGCGATCAAGCAAAGCGACCGGTACCATTGCATTGCATGAGGCTGAGCGCTGATCCAAACCGAGGCTACCCCCAGGCTGGCGGGTCCATAGAACAAATCGTATCGTGTCACATTAGGAAAGTCGGCGAGAACGCTTGGTGTCGCCCCCGTTTGCCAGCGGAAATTAGCGGAAGCCGAACCAAACAAGGTTTCATCTTCCACCGGCAAAGGGCTTCGGCTCATGGGCCAACTCAGGCTCAGCAGAATGAGCAAGAGCGCCACCCCCCAGGCCGCCAGCCGCATCGGGCTCATATTCTGGCGCCTGGAGAATAGGCGACTGCCTGGTTTTTTGTACTGATTAATGGCTCCATGTCGCGCTGCCTTTGCTGGCTCATTATAGAAACCCTGTCCTTACCCTGCCTCGGAAACTTTCTCGCGAGCTTTGCTGATTGTTAGTTGAATGAAGAATACTCGCGCCCGCGATGTTGGGCGCAACTGACAGCGTTTTTGCACGCACCCATACAATGACAGCATGCCGGTTTGTCAGGGCACGGAGAAGCCAGGTCCGCTTTGATCCGCCGGCAAAGGGACGCAAGTGGCAACAATAAATTTCGTGTTGGTAGTTCGCAAGTCGCGGCAGGCTATAGGTGAGATTTGGAAGACCGAGGCATAAGCATCTTCAAAAAAATAGTTGCCGGCGATCCTTCTCGTCCAACTCGTTTCCACGACTCCTCGGGGCACATCTGCGGGCCCATTGCCGCTTTTGGCGCCGTGCCTTCTTTGGCCACCTGGGTCGCTGCCAGGGCGCGGGGAAAGTGGATTCAGCAGCCGTGGTGGGCGTGGGGGGCCACCCGCTTCGTGGCCTCGCGGATCACCCGGGATGACAGGGTCCTCGAAATTGGCAGCGGTTACAGTTCGCTATGGCTGGCCCGGCGTTGCCGTGAGGTAAGGTCAATCGAGGAATCGCCGGAGTGGAAGGAGATCGTGGAAAAACTGGCGAGGGCCTCAGGGATTGGCAATTTGACGGTCACCGTGCGGCCGTCGCTCGCCGGCTTTGAAGAAATATATGAGAGCGGATACTCTCCTGAGGTAGTGATCGTCGATGCCGAATCGCGGCCGGAAATCTTTGACCGGCTTATTTCCATGGCGGCGCCGCCGAGAGTGATTGTTTATGACGACACTGATTTTCCCCAGTACAGCCAGGCCCCGAATCTTGCGGCAGAGCGCGGTTTTACAGTCAGGAGCTTTCGCGGTTTCAAGCCCCAGGGTTTGCAGGTGGTCAAGACCAGCGTAATGTTCCGGGCGGCAGCCACTCAGCAAGAGGCGAACAGGTAAGAACTCATTCTTTGTTCAGGCTGAGAATTAGAAAATCTTTACATGCGCAGACTCATTATCAATGCCGATGATTTCGGCCTGACTCCGGGTGTGAACCGGGCCATCGTGCAGGGCCACCGCGATGGCGTGGTCACCTCGGCAACGCTGATGGCCAATGCCCCGGCTTTCAACGATGCAGTCAGCGAGATCAGGTCGAATGTCACATCACCATCCCGGGCGCTGAGTGTGGGGTGCCATTTCGTGCTGATCGATGGCTCGCCGGTGCTGTCGCCGGACGCCGTGCCTTCCCTGATGATCGAGAATGGAGACGGTCCCAAGACGTTCAACACGCGCCTGACATCGTTCGCGCGCACGGCGCTGCTCGGACGGCTGAATCCCGAGGAGATTGCTGCTGAGGCGGCGGCGCAGATCAGGAAAATTCAAACCGCGGGCATCACGGTCTCACACGTTGATTCTCACAAGCACGCTCACATGTTCCCCAATGTGGCGCGACCCTTGTTGCAGGCGGCTAAAGATTGCGGGGTTCGCGCGGTGCGCAATCCGTTTTCCGCGTTTGGCGGCGGCGATCTTGGCCGCTTCGCCACCCGGCCCGGCTTCGCGAACCGCTATCTTAAGCTCCTCGCTCTGGGGCGTTTCCACAGGGGATTTCGCCGTATCGTAGCCGCGATGGGAATGGCCACCACCGACGGTGCCTGCGGCATTATGGATACGGGAACGCTTGATCTGAAGTCTTTTGCCGCGCTGCTGGCGAAGTTGCCACAGGGAACATGGGAGCTGGTTTGCCATCCCGGGTATAACGACGAAGACCTGGCGCGGGCTGGGACCCGCCTATTGGCATCACGCGCAACTGAATTAGAAATTCTGACTTCGAGCGAGGCGCGGCAAATGATCGCGCGCAATGGAATCGAGCTCATTTCGTTCAACGATCTTTAAGTCATCCTTGGGAAGTTAGTTCTGCTTTTTGGCGGGTGATTTGGGCTTCAATGACTTAGTTGTGACATAGATTCTTCAGCCCTCCGACTCGAGGAATCGAAGAGATTCGAGAAAAACTTGGCCGAGACAAATCCTGGATCACCGAAGCGGTTTATACCGCAGCTCGAAGGCATGCGAGGCCTGGCAGTGCTGGCGGTCATGGTGAACCATTTCATTTACAACGTGCCGCGCCTGGAAGAGGGTTTCATCGGACGATGGCTGTTCCAGGAATCGTGGGCCGCCAGGATGGGGGTCGATGCGTTCTTTGTCCTTTCCGGGTTCTTGATTACCGGGATACTACTCGATAGCAAGACGACGCCCCGCTTCTTCGTTAATTATTATGCCCGCCGCGTTCTCCGCATCTGGCCTCTTTATTACCTGCTCGTGTTCTTTGCCTTGTTGGTGGTTCCCCACGTTCGGCCGGACCTGGGTACCGTCGCGGGAGGGCATCCCTTTCTCGCGTACGTTTTCTTCCTGCAAAACTTCCTGGTGTCGCCCACAGCCTATGCCCTGCTTGGGGTCACCTGGTCGCTCGCCATCGAAGAGCAGTTCTATCTGGTCTGGCCGGTCGTGGTTCGCTGTTGCACCGCCACAATTCTCACCAGGATTCTGATCGTCACCATGGTGGCGGAGCCGGTTCTCAGGTTTGCCGCGATCCACGCCGGAATGAGTGACTATCCGTCTATATACCTGAATGTTTTTTGCCGCCTTGATGGACTTGCGGCGGGCGGTCTTCTTGCCATCTATGTGCGCTCTCCACGGTTTAGCGTGGCCACCCTGCGCCAATTTTGGCGGTGGGCGATTCCGATCGCCGCATTGGGTTTCGCGGCCGCCTATCGTTCGCTGCCCCTGCGATATTCCTTCCCCGCACTGGGATTCACGGGTTTCGTGGCTGCCGCGACGTACTCGCGGTCGATTTGGTTAAGCAAGCTGCTGCAGTGGCCGCCTCTTCTATATACCGGCAAGATCAGTTATGGCCTCTACCTGCTGCACGCAGTGGTGCTTCCCTTGTGCAGTAAGGTTTTCTTCCGGCATTTTCGTTCTTCGACGATTTCCGGGATTATCTTTTTCTTTACCGCGATCATCTTGTCTTATCTGGCGGCGACCGCATCGTGGTATCTCCTGGAGCGAAACGTCCTTAGGCTCAAGAGCCGGTTCACTGGGCCGCCGCTAGCCCCTGCGCAATTTTCCGAAACCTGAGTTGATGCGCTGCGCGGTTGAATTAGTCCTGTTCCGGCCTTTTGCCCTTTTCCGCGGCGTCATTCATAATCGGCCACATCGCAGCTCCCGCTACAACTCGTAAGGAAGCCGCCACCGACGCGCGCCTGGGCCAGGTGCTGCGCGTTCTCGCGCAACACGCCACGGTATTTGCGAGCGGCGCCCGCATCGCCGAAGAAATCGGCGTCAGCCGCTCCGCCATATGGCGCATGGTGCAAAAACTCCGCGAAATGGGCGTCGAGATCGCGGGACATCCTCGCACCGGCTACCGCCTTCAGAAAATGCCCGACCTCCTGCTGCCCGAGGTCCTCGCCCCGCTGCTGCGCGGCACGATCTTTGCCGAAAACATCCACCACTATTTCAAGATCACTTCCACCAACGCCGCGGCCATGCAGTCCGCGTCGGGTGACGCAGCGCGCTCGCACGCGAAACCGGCGCCCGAAGGGGCGGTGTTTGTCGCCGAAGAGCAGACCGCCGGCCACGGCCGCGCCGGCAGCTCCTGGCATTCGGAAAAATCCGCCGGCCTGTACATTTCGATGGTTTTGCGGCCGCAGCTCGCGCCCGCCGACGTCCTGTGGCTCTCGCTTATCGCCGGCCTGGCCGCGCATGCCGCTGTGCTGTCCACTACCGGAGTCTCCGCTGATCTGCGCTGGCCCAACGACTTGCTTGCCGGCGGCAAGAAATTTTGCGGCATCCTCACCGA
>JBBSHD010000055.1:0-9614 GCA_038253455.1 Terriglobales bacterium
AAGGACGCGCCGCCAACGCGCGCTGCTGCGCCCGGCGCAGCTTGGCCGCCGACACCATCTTCATCGCCTTGGTGATCTGGCGCGTGTTCTTCACACTGCGGATGCGGCGCCGGATGTCGAGAATATTTGCCATGGATTATGAAAGGGTTGCGCTAGTGTGCCGGCGCCGGCGCGGCCGTGTCTTCGGGCTTTGCGCCTGCTGCGGGAGCGGCGGGCGCGGCAGGATTGGCGGCGGCAGCCGCATCCGGCTGAGGTTTTTCGCCGCCCGGTTTGGGCGGGATCGGCTTGCCATCGGCGCCTGGCTTGTTGGCCTCCGCGGCTTTGGCTTCGGCCTGCTTGCGGGCCACGAACTGCTTCTTGAAATCGCCGATGACCGCCGACATCTCCGCTTTCAATGGATCGTCAAGCTGCTTCTTTTCCGAAATCGCTCGCAAGGTCTGGGGAGAGACGCTCTCCACATACTTATAAAGGTCCATTTCGAATTCGCGGCACTGGTCCACCGGCAGGTCGTCGAGCATGCCGGTGGTCCCGGCAAAAAGAATCAAGACTTGCTTTTCCACGGGCAACGGAGCGAACTGGCCCTGCTTCAGGATTTCCGTCAGCCGCTCGCCGCGGTTCAACTGCGAGAGCGTGGCCTTGTCGAGATCGCTGCCGAACTGCGAGAAGACTTTCAGCTCGCGATACTGGGCGAGGTCGAGGCGCAGGGTTCCCGCCACCTGGCGCATGGCCTTGATCTGCGCGCTGCCGCCCACCCGGCTTACCGAGAGGCCCACGTTCACCGCCGGCCTGATGCCGCTGTTGAATAAATCGGTCTCGAGATAAATCTGCCCGTCGGTAATGGAAATTACGTTGGTGGGAATGTAAGCGGAAACGTCGCCCGCCTGGGTTTCGATAATAGGCAGCGCGGTGAGCGATCCCCCGCCCTTCTTGTCGGAAAGCTTGGCGGCGCGTTCCAGCAAGCGCGAGTGGAGATAGAAGACGTCTCCGGGATAGGCTTCGCGCCCGGGAGGACGCCGCAGCAGCAGCGAGATTTCGCGATACGAAGCCGCGTGCTTGGATAGATCGTCGTAAATGCAGAGCGCATGCTTGCCGTTATCGCGGAAATATTCGCCCATGGCGGTGGCCGCGTAGGGCGCCAGATATTGCAGCGGGGCGGGCTCCGATGCCGAGGCCGCGACCACGATGGTGTATTCCATGGCCCCATAGTCGGTGAGGGTCTTGACCACCTGCGCGATGGATGAGCGCTTCTGTCCGATGGCGCAATAAATGCAGATCAGGTCACTGCCGCGGCTGTTCACGATGGTGTCAAGCACTACCGCGGTCTTGCCGGTCTGGCGGTCGCCGATGATCAGCTCGCGCTGGCCGCGCCCGATGGGGATCATGCTGTCGATCGCCTTTAATCCGGTGGCCATTGACTGCCGCACCGGCTGGCGGTCGATCACCCCGGGAGCGAGGCGCTCGATTTCAATGAACTTGTCGGTGTTGATGGGCCCCTTGTCGTCGATGGGCTGTCCCAGGGAGTTGACCACGCGGCCGATCATGGCGTCGCCCACGGGCACGCTCATGATGCGTCCGGTGCGGCGGACTTCATCCCCTTCTTTGATCTCGGTATATTCGCCGAGCAGCACGGTGCCCACCTGGTCTTCTTCAAGGTTCATGGCCAGGCCGGAAACGCCGTGGGGAAACTGCAACAGCTCGCCGGCCATCACCTTGTCGAGGCCGTGCACGCGGGCGATGCCGTCGCCCAGTGAGATCACGGTGCCCACTTCATCGACCGAGATCTTCGACTGGTAGTTTTCAATCTGCTCGCGTATCAGGGTGGTGATTTCGTCTGCTTTGATCTGCGCCATAATGAGGTTAGGTTTCCTTGATTTGATCGCGCCGCCGGTGGATCACCGGGCAGCGAGTTCGTGCTTCAATCTTTGCAGCTCCCCGCGAACCGAACCATCGTAAATGGTGCTGCCGATTTTCACGACGACCCCGCCCAGAATTTTCGCATCCACGGTGTAGCGCGGCTGAATGACTTTGCCGGTGGTCTCGGCGATCTTAAGCTCCAGCGGCTGCTTCTCCTGGGGCGAAAGCTCGCGCGATGAAATGATCTCGGCCTCCGCCACTCCCATGCGATCGTTCATCTCCTGCCTAAACTGCCGGGCGATGACCGGGAGGGAGTTTACCAGCCGGTGGTCCATCAGCACCGCCAGAAAATTTCGGACTTCGGGAGAAATGCCGGCCTTCCGCACAATGGCGTCGAGCAGCGCCAGCTTCTGGGTCGCGGGCACCGAAGGCGTCTCCCATACCGTGCGCAGGTCGGGGCTGGACTTCAGCATCTCCGCCATCGAATCCAGCTCGCGGGCCACGGCAGCGCCATCCGCCTTGTGGGCGATGGCAACGTCGGCCAGGGCGCGCGCGTACCGGGTGGTAGAAGAATTCATTGCTTATCGCTTCCTTTGGGCTCGACCCCGGCCTGGTCATGACCGAGATGGCTGGCAAACTGTTGCACCAGGTTCTGGTCGGCGGCGGCATCTACGCGAATTTGTTTTTCGGCGAGGCCGATGGCCAGCTCGGCGGCAAACCCTTTCAGCTCGCGGCGGGCCTGGCTGGTGGCCGCTGTAATTTCCTGCTGCGCGGCTTCGAGCAGCTTGTGCTGCTCTTCTTCGGTGGCAACTTTGAGCCGCTCTTCTTCGGCGCGCGCTTCGTTTTCAGCGGTGGCGCGCATGGCTTCGATTTCGTGATCGAGTTTCCCCAGGCGTCCTTCAATCTGCTGCAGGCGCTGGGTGGCATCCTGACTGACGCGCGTGGCTTCGGCCATTCCCTTCTGGATTCCGACGGTCCGATCGCGAAAAAATGCGGGCGCCTTTCCGCCAATGAGATAAACCAGCAGCACGGCAATCAGAACGAAGTTGAGGATGACGCTGGCCCAGTACGCCGAGTTGGGCGACATGCCGGTCATGCTGGAAATCTTCATGACCGAAGGCGACTTGCGCAGCGCCTCCAGTTCTTCCTGCTCTTTTCTTTCTTTTTCGCGCTCCACGGTTTCAGGCAGGCTCTCGGCCTTGCCCTCGGCAGCGGCTGCGTCGGCTGGTTTAGCTTCGCTGGGTGTAGCTTCGCTGGAAGCGCCGGCAGATGTTCCTGAGGACGCCGACTCTGCCTGTTGGGCGGCGTAAGACGAGCGGCCAAGGCAGAAGAACCCGGCCATGAGGACGAGCGTCACCAGCGGCAGGCGGCGGAAAAGGAGGCGATGGAGGCGATGAATCACTGGGCCCTGCCCGCGGCATTATCTGGTGCGGCGTTGCCCGTGGCGAATTTCAGGATGCTGCGAATCACCTGGGAAGCCAGGCTCTGGCTCTCGTCCTGCAGGCGGTCCTGGGCGGCGGCGGTTTCCTTGGCAATCTCGACGCGTGCGGCGGCCACCTGGGCCTTGACCTGTTCCTTCACCTGGTTCAGCGCGCGGGTGCGAGTCTCGAGGGCCTTGGTGCGGCGGGCTTCCTGCACGCTGTAAATGGCGTTCTTGGCTTCGCTGACCCGGTTCTCATACTCGGCGGTGCGGGTTTCGGCGATGAGTACATCGGCTTGTGCCGCCCGTACCCGTCCTTCGCTGCGGCCGAACCGTTCGGCCAGTACCCGGGTAAGCGGCTTGTGGACCAGGATGATGTAGCTGGCCCAGACTAAAAGCAGCAAAATTTCCGTGGGAATGGCCCTAAGCAGTAATTCGCCTAATTGATGAAGAATTTCTTCCATAGTGACTGTATCTTGGGTGAAATATGCCGCAGGGTTAAGGCTGGCGAAGCCCCACTAAAGTAGCACCCCGGCCATGGGCTGTCAACGCACACGCAGCCTGCAATCATGCGCCTTGGGACCGCAGTTTTGGCGGCTTTCATTAACATTTGTGATAAGCTGGGCGCACATTTACAGCTTGACTTAGCCCGCAGGAGGACTAGAATAAAGATTCACCTCCGATCCAATCCGGATCGAATGGGCCTGCGGTCAAGAAAGTGTCACCGCTTCTTGGCAACAGGCCTATTTAATTGCCCACTGAGTCTAATTTTCAAGGACCTCAATTGTCTTTCCGCCCTAAGGCCATGTACAAAGCAATCACCCTGCTGGCTATGACCGCGCTGCTGTGCAATTGCTCGGCGTCTTCCCGTGCAAAAGAAGAACCGCTGGCGGGACGCTGGGAGGGGGTCGCCGAGGTTCCCGGTCACCACGCGCAAGTTGTCATTGATTTTTTTCTCAGGGGCGGTGAAAACCGGAGTGATTCCATCCAGGGTTCCGAAGAAAGACTGACTGCCACGATCAGCCTTCCGGCTGAACGTTTGCTGGGCAAGCCGCTGGTCAATGTCCGCTATCTGCCGCCTCACCTCCATTTCGAGTTGCAGGCGGCAGAGCAGCGCATCGTATTTGACGGCCAGCGGAACGGCGACACCATTGCCGGCGCGGTTCACGGCGGCAGCGTAGAGGGCCCTTTTTCATTCCGGCGCACCGGCGACGTGTCTTCCCCTCCTTACTTCCAGGAAGAGGTGCGCTTCCACAATGGCGACGTCACCCTCGCGGGCACTCTGCTCATGCCACGAACCGCCGGTCGTCATCCCGCAGTGATTCTGATTCACGGTTCCAGCACACCCAGCCGCAATGATTTTCGGTTTTACGGCGATATGTTCGCCCGCCGCGGAATCGCCGCACTCATCTATGACAAGCGTAACGTGGGCGGCGACCTCGGCGGGGCCAGCCGGGTCGATATGCGCGACCTCGCAGGAGATTCGCTCGCCGCCGTCGGCCTGCTCAAAGCCCGCAACGACATCAATCCCCGGCAAATCGGGTTGTGGGGTCACAGCCAGGGCGGGTGGGTCGCGCCGATTGCCGCCGCCCAATCAAAGGACGTGGCATTCCTCATCAACTTCTCCGGTCCCGGCGTCACCTATGCTGAGCTGAATAAGTATGCCGATGGCATGCGGCTGCGCGCCCTCGGATTCTCGGAGGCAGAAATATGGCAGGATGCGGAAGCACAATCCCGCGTAAATGAGTATGTGCGCCGCGGAGGGGATAACCAGACGCTGCAAACATTTCTTGATGAAGTTTGGCGGAAACCCTGGGCATCTCATACCACCTTGCCTCGGCGGACGCCCTCCGAAGCTGAGATTCATTCCTGGCTGCAGTGGCGTAATCTCGACCTTGATCCAGCGGACTATTGGGACCGAATCCACGTTCCGGTATTGGCAATGTTCGGGGAACGAGACGACGTTGTGCCGGTCGCGGCAAGCGCGGCCCGAATCGAGGCGGCTTTGCGGCGAGCCCGCAACAAGGACGTCACCATCAGGATATTCCCCAACGCCGGCCACACCATCCAGCCCGCTCCGGACTTTCTGGACACAATGCTCAACTGGACATTACAAAGAGTGACCGTTGTGAGATAGGTTGTCTGGGTGGGAATCTCCATTGATCAAGATCAAAGCTCTAAGGCGATAGCCTCAAGCACAAGCCGGCGAATGTCCGAACGCCCCTGGTTTCGGGAACTACAGCCTGAGAAAGTTTTCCGCCACGAACTCCAGGGCTTCGCTCCGGCTGGCGATTCGGCCTTCCAACTGGGCGTCTTCCACCGCCGCTAAAATCTCCTTGAACCGTGGCCCGGCCTCATATCCCGCGGCCATCAGGTCGTTGCCACTTAATAATGGGCGCGGGTGGATCTCCTCGTGGGGCAGTGCTGCCCTGCGCTCTTTTACGAAATCGTAGAACTCCAGCTTGCCGTGGCTGGAGAGGCAATCCATGCGATGCAGGGCGAGGTGCTCGTCGAAGCGCGGCAGGCGCAGGAAGCGTTTGAAGGTGGAATCCTTCATCTTCTTAACGTCGGCGAAGCGCATGTGGTTGGCCACCAGCGCGAGGATCTGCGCGGTCTCGCCGTTGGAAAAACGCAGGCGCTTGCAGATTTCTTCCGCCATCTTCACGCCTACGCCAACATGGCCGTCGAAGCGGATGCGGTCGGGCGCCACCCGAAAGGTGGGCGGCTTGCCTACGTCGTGCAGCAGGACTCCCATGGCCAGGGTGGCGGAAGCCCCGGCGGGCAGCATTCCCAGCATCATTAAGGTGTGCACGAAGACGTCGCCTTCGGGATGAAACTGGGGCGGCTGTTGCACCCCGCGCATGGCGGCCACTTCGGGCAGCACCTCGCGCAGCAGGCCGGACGTGTCGAGCATGGCGAAGGCAGCGGCGGCCTGGCCTTCGGTAAGCATCTTCACCAGTTCTTCGCGCACTCGTTCTCTTGAGACCTCGTTAATGCCGGCGGCCGACTCGCGAATCGCCGTCATGGTTTCCGGCGCAACCTCGAAGCCCAGCCGGGCGGCAAAGCGAATCGCGCGCAACATCCGCAACCTGTCTTCGCCAAATCGGGCGCGCGGATCGCCGATGGTGCGCAGGATGCGCGAGGCCAGATCGGCGCGGCCTCCCACGAAGTCGTGTACCTCGTCGTTTTCCGGATCGAGCAACAGACCGTTGATGGTGAAATCGCGGCGCTGCACGTCTTCTTCGGCGGATGCGGTGAACGTGACCTGCTGCGGCCGGCGCCCATCCGCATAAGGGCCGTCGCTGCGGAAGGTGGCCACCTGGATGACCTCGTCTTCTGAGACGGAAACCGATTGGGAAATTTCCGGCTCACCGGACGGAACCACGCTCGCGGCCGGGATCAGCACCACGCCGAAATGCGCACCCACTTCGAACGTCCGCGGAAAGATTTTCATTACCTCGTCGGGCACCGCGCTGGTGGCAATGTCGTAGTCGGTGGGTTCGAGATTCAGCAGCAGGTCGCGCACGCATCCGCCTACGAAAAAGGCCTGGTGGCCTTGTTCGCGAAGCTTGCCGACGATGTTGCGCGCTGCCTGGCTGGCAATCATGGGAGACCGGGGACGAGCGGCGATTCCTAAGACGCATCTGCCTTACAGTTTGGCCTGATGGCCCTGACAGTTTGGCCTTTTGGGCCTGACACTTGGATAGTATAGATGGATGCAGGAAGAACATCCCATGCTGCCGGGCGAGCAATCAGCAACCATCCTGGGGATCGAGACGTCGTGCGACGAGACGGCGGCGGCCGTGGTGCGCGGCGGCCGGGAAATTCTTTCCAACATCGTGTTCTCGCAGTTTGTCACCCACCGGCCCTTCGGGGGCGTGGTGCCGGAACTGGCATCGCGCGAGCATCTGCGAGCCATCGTCCCCGTGGTTCGCGAGGCGCTGCTGCGGGCCGGCCACACTTATAAGACGATCGACGCCATCGCGGTCACTCGCGGTCCGGGACTGGCGGGAGCGCTGCTGGTGGGAATCAGTTTCGCCAAGGCCGCCTCCCTGGCTTCGGGCAAGCCGCTGATCGCGGTCAATCATCTCGAAGGACACATCCATTCGGTGCTGCTGCAGGCCATGCAGCACGAGGAACATGAGATCCGCTTTCCCATTTTGTCGCTGGTGGTTTCCGGCGGGCACACGCATCTTTACCTGGCGGAAACTGAGAACGAGTCCGCCTGGAAGTATGTCGCCATCGGGCAGACGCGTGACGACGCCGCCGGCGAAGCCTTCGACAAGGTGGCCAAGCTGCTGGCGCTGGGATATCCGGGAGGGCCGATGATCGATGCCCTGGCGCGGCACGGAAATCCGGAGGCGGTGAAGTTCATGCCGGCCCAGATCAAGAAAAAGAGCCGCAGCGTTTCCCCGGGTCACGATGACGCGGAGAGTCTCTACCTGTCACAGGAAAGTTTCGACTTCTCGTTCAGCGGCATCAAGACCGCGGTGCTGCGCTACGTGCAGCTCCACGAAATGCAGGCAGGCATTGAACGCCGCAGCGTGGCTCTGGCGGCGCTGGCGGCCCCCACCGCGGCGCAGGTACTGGAACTGTGCGACGCCCGAACCCTGGACCTGGTGGCCTCTTTCCAGCACGCGGTGGTGGAAGCCCTGGTGAGCAAGAGCCTGGCGGCGGCCGAAGCCACGTCGGCGCAGACATTGTTTGTCAGCGGCGGGGTGGCGGCCAACTCGGAGCTGCGCCGCGCCTTCGAGCCCGCCGCCGCCCAGTTGGGATTGCCGGTGCTGTTTCCCTCGCGGCCGCTATCGACCGATAACGCGGCGATGATCGCCGCGGCGGCCCATCCGCGATGGATCGCGCGCGAGTTCGCGGCCGCCGATTTTTCCGCGGATGCGGGAATGAAGCTGGGACGTTAGTGCGGGAAAATTTCTAAGGCGTGCCGCTAGCTATCCGACGGAGGGTTTTTCTCTTCGATTGCCATATCTTCAAACTCGCTGGCTTCGAAAACCGCGCGGCAATCTTCACATTCCACGAACTCGGTATCTTCTTCCCGCGCCACCACCCGGACACGCGGGTGCGTGCAAACTCCTTCCGCGGCATTCTTGGATTGCGATGGGTTCGAGGACGAAGGCGACGGTGTCGGCATATCCGGAAAATCCGGAAGATCTGGGTGAGGCGTCTCATTTTAGCTGTGCCTTGTTGCTTGTCAAGCGTTCTGTTGTAAAAAAATTAGCGCACAATCATTTGTGATTTGGGATTGCAGGGTTTGTGTGCGACGAGATTCCGCGTGGGCGCTGCACCGGACTACCGATATCAATTCAAGGCGCTTCATGTCTTGTTCACCTCTGCCGTTATCGTTTGATCGAAGCCCGGCCAGGTGATCGGCGACGGATGCCCACATCACAATCGCGTTTGGAGCGCGCTTTCCCCTCCGAAAAATAATATTTCTCCGATAAACGCTCGCCTACTCCGCCATGGAAAACGGCCTAACCCGTTTAATTGCCTGGATTTGCCTTTGAATGATCAAATTCTGCCATTCACTGGTTGGCTTGCGTGCCTGGGCGGTTGGGGGTAATATTGATATACGACCAATTCAGTCGGGGTTAACCGATAGGTCACAGACCATGCTGAAGCTCACCAAGAAAGCCGATTACGGATTGATGGCCCTGAAGCACCTCGCCGAGCGGGCGCAGGCTTCGAGCGGCCACCAGCCGGCGTGCAGCGCCAAGGACATTGCCGAGGAATACAACATACCTCCCGAGGCCATGGCCAAGATCCTGCAGCGGCTGGTCAAAGCGGGATTGCTGGTTTCGCACCACGGCGTCAACGGCGGATATGCCCTGGCCCGCGAGCCGCGCCGCATCACCGCGCTCGAAGTGATCAAAGCGATCGATGGGCCGCTCTTTATCACCGCGTGCAGCACGCATCGCGGCGATTGCGGGCAGAGTGAAAAATGCACGATTCGGGAGCCGCTGCATAAAGTCAACGCCAGCATTCAGCAGGTGCTCAACCGGTTGACCATCGCCGATATGAGCGAGCCGCCGGCCGATGCCGGCGACGGCGAACGCAACGAGCACAAGTATTCGCGGGACCTGGTGACCGTGACCATATAGGCGAAATTACGGCACAGGCGCAATTACTTTGACATCAAGCTTTATTACACACTGATCATTATCAGATTTCGAAAAGATCGAGAGCCGGGAGAGTAAGTCATGAGCGACAACAGCAACGGAAAAAGCGCCACCACCACGAACGGAAGCGCGCACGCGCATCCCGGGGTAAAGCTTCCCATTTATATGGATAACCACGCCACCACGCCGATGGATCCGCGGGTGCTCGA
>JBBSHD010000056.1:0-9542 GCA_038253455.1 Terriglobales bacterium
AACCTATTGAATGTGCTGAGTGAGCATCGGCAGGCTCTTCGCTTTTTGTGCCAACTCGTCACCATTGGTCACCATTCGCGAAAGATTTTCTGCCGCTTCCCGCTGATGCGCAGGCAAAGGCACGGTGTAAAGTTCGAGGGTTGTAGACATTTGCGAGTGTTCCCAGTTGCGCCTGAGCGTCCTTTAGGGACCCTCCCGCTTGGTACGAGCCTTCCGGGCAGAAACCACTGTGGCGCATTTTTTGGCGGTGGCCATGAATTCTCCTGTTACCGAAGCCGCGCCAGGATGTTTCTCGCCAGCAGCTTTGACTTTGCCAGGCGGTCGGACTGTTTGGGGATTCCCCCCAGGCTCAGGCGAATGAATTTGTCGCCGCGCAGGACGTAGAGGGCGCCGGCAACGGGGTTGGCCATCCAATAGGCCTGGTCGCCCAGGCCTGACACCGCCTGCGGCGCCGAGCCTTCGTTTTCTTCTTCCCGCTTGCCTGCTTTATCGGATTCGGCGCGCTCCTGCTTTTTCGCGGGGTGGAATTGCTTGGTCCAGATCTGCCGTGGGGTCAGACCGGATTTTGCCGGCATCGCCACCGCCAGGCTTACCGACTTGGCTGGGGTGGCTGTGGTGAATACACATTCCGACATGCCTCGTTCTAAGCTGGGGGTGGTTGCGGCGATGGGCTCGCCCTGGACTGCTTCGATCTCGGCTGAGGTCAGCAGCGCGCATGCTTCTATCTTTGGCTGCTTCGGCTGCTTTGCGGGGTGGGGGCGCGCGGCCTGGGCCTGATTGGCGGCCAGGAGCAGGGCCAAGGCTAGAAATTTTTTCATTGGTTATTTAGAGTGAGGCGCGCGGGCAGTTGGTGTCAACCGTCTTACAACCAAAGACCAACAGAAAACGCGAGGTCCTTCGCGCAAACAAGAAGCAAGAGCTCGCTCCAGGATGACAATTCCATGAGGTGCGTTCGCTGGTTTAGTTTCTCCTATGCAAATTCTTGAGATTTTTGCCGGAACAACGACAACTGCAATAGAAAACGCGAGGTCCTTCGGGCAAACAAGAAGCAAGAGCTCGCTCCAAGATGACAATTCCCTAGGGTGCGTTCGCGGATTTTAGTTCTTATGCAACTTCTTGAAACTTTTGCGGAAGAGCAGTTCATGGGTTCGCCAAACTATGCACGAGCAACCCCGAGGTCTCTCCACTACGCCGCGCACAAGCCCGCGGTCTCCGGTCGAGATGACAATTCTAACCAGGGAGAGTGTCTAACTTTGATGATGCGCTTGGTTTGCGCATGCGCGAGCCACAACACTCAAGATCAAACCTGAAAACGAATATCCAACCAAAGAGCCACTGATCCCGAACTTTCGCTCGAGATCAGTGGCTATCTTCATACAGTGGTCTATCGTTGCGATTTTGGTTTAGTGGTCGCGCCCTCCGTCGCAATCCTTGTCACCCTTGACGCCATGACTCCTGTCGCCGTAGCAGAGTTTGCCTCCGCCTTCGTCGTCGCCGTCATTTTTGCCGAACTGGGTGCCGTCGTAGGCGGCGTACAGCCCGAGGCCGCCTACCTGCCTTGCTATCGTGGCCAGGGCGTCCTGGGCGGTGGCGGGACCGGTGGTGGCGTTCTGGTTGGTGTCGGTTACGCAGGTTCCGGTGCAGCCGTCGGCGTAGCCGACTAGCACGCGGCCTACTTTATCCACGGTAATGTCGTTAAAGTCGAGCAGGTTGCGGCAGGGGTTGCTGCCTCCGCCATTCCAGATGCAGCCGCGCTGTACCGGGTTGGAGGGGGTCACGTCGGCGGTGGTCCAGGTGCTGCCGCCGTCATAGGTGAACGCTGCATAAAGGTGCCAAACGCCCAGGAAGTCGCGGCTCTGGGTGTCGCCTACCGCGGGCGTTCCCAGGAAGGCGAAGGCGGCGCGGTTATCGTCGCCGGCCATCAGCTCGGGGAATTCGGTGTTTTGAATGCCGAACGGAGTGCCTGCATCCTGTGACTTCGTCCAGGTCAACCCGCGGTCATGGGAGACGCTGACCTTGGCGTGGCCATCGGAGTTCGCGTAGCCCAGGTAAATGGTGTTCTTCGATCCGGCAGCCACCGACGGATCGGTGCCTGCCCCGGTCTTACCGTCGGGAACGGTTCGGATCGTCCAGGTAAGGCCGTTGTTGGTGGAGACCGCCACGCCCGGCCGGCTGACCCGGTTGGCGTCTTTGCAGTTGCGATTGGGAACATAGGCCGTACCGTCGGGCGCCACCCTGATGTGGCCGTGCAAGCCGCCGCAGTTACCCGGCGATGCGGGGGTATCAACGCCGTTGACGGTTACAAACACATAAAGGGGAATTCCGGGGCCGAAGGTGAGGCCGCCATCATCGCTGCGCGAGCAGAATGCGGTGGCGATGTCCTGCGAGCAGTAGTAGATCGCGTGCGGATAGATTGCCGTGGCTGGCGCGGGGGCCGCATAGGGACCGCCGCCCACGGTCTGGTGATCGACTCCAGCGGGCTGTCCGGAACCCTGCGTGGGGGTCCAGTTGTTGCCGTCGTCGTCGGTGAATGAGAGCTCGCTGGTGACGCCGGCGAGCTGCGACGAGAAGGTGCGGTTGGCGCCGCCGAAATGACCGTCATCGGTGTACAGGATGGGGTCAAGACTCACGCGCGCGAAAGGCGAGCGCACATCTTCCCAGCCGGCGGTAGCAGGCTTGACGGTATCGTTGAAAGTGACCCGCAGGGTGTGGTTTCCGGCGCCGATAAAGGCCTTGCCGGTCTTCCAATCGACACCGATCGAAGGCTCGCCGGCCCCGTGTTCACCGGCTGAGGTCGAACCCAGGGCGGGCTGCAGGCAGCCGGGAGGCGGAGTGGCAAGCGCCGGTACCGGGCAGGAGTTAGGAGCGGGATAGTTCACAAACGCCGCGGTTCCCGGAGCGGGGGGCGGCAGTGGGGGAGAAGCCGGCCGGGGAGCTGTCGTAAGTGTAATCACCGCATGAGCGCTGACCGGTATGGGGGCCAACGATGCCACGGAGCGGATATGCCACACGCCGTCGCGGGGGTCGGTGACCACCAGGTCTTCTTCCCCGGCGCCGGTGCTCTGATCATCGGGGGAGCCGGGACCATGATCGGCGCCGGCCGGGCTGATGGCAAAGACATCGAGATCGGTGGCCACGGTGCTCGTCCAGGTGTACTTGATGGTCAGGGTCGCGGTATTGGTCTGGTAGAAGGTAGCAGCTGCGGCGGGCAGAACCACGGTCAAATCGAAGTTATCGCACAATACGGGAGGGCATTGATTCTGAATGCCTTCATTGACGGCTGTGCCCGCAGCCACGGGACCGAAATCGAGCGTCACCGTGCTGCCTGAACTGATTGAACCAGATGGCGGAGTGGCGGCGCTGGCGGCTGAGAAAAGCAGCCCGCAGCACAGGGTCGACAGCGCAATTCCCCGGAAAGTACGCAGGGATCGAAAAAACGAACCAATAGCACGGTGACGGAAACTCATTCTGGAGATCTCCTTGTCGTGAGCTGGGTTAACCTTGAAGGACATCATATAGTAGTAGTGGTACTATCAGCAAGCTCGGATGTCCGCTTTTCGAAAATTGGTTGTCTCAACTTAAAATATTTATTTTCACAATGAAAATAAAGAGGTTATACTTTCTTCGGCAGAGTCGCTGCAATGCTCGTAGCAGTACTTTTCCTCTGTTTCAAGGGCCCCGGTTAACGCTATTTGCGGAAGCAGGACTACAAGGAATTTCATGTTTGACACCCGGGAAACACCTGAGATTGAGATTGAGGGGCCGGCGCGGCAAAGAATTCTGCTGTGCGCCAAGCGGCTTTTCGCGGAAAACGGGTACGAGAACACCAGCACCAGCTCGATATCCCGTGCGGCCAGAACCAGCGAATCGCAGATCATCAAGCACTTTGGCGGCAAAGAGGGCCTGCTTGAGGCCATTCTGGAAGAAGGCTGGCAGCGCGTAGCGGACACATATAAGGGCCTCGACTACCTGTCGTCGCCCTCCGCGAAGCTGCAGTCCCTGGTCGGCCTGATCCTGGCGCGGTTGGGCGACGACCCTGCCATGCAGGAGCTTTATTTATTCGAGGGACGGCGAATCCGCCGGGACAGCCATTTGATTCTGATGACCGCCGGGTTTCTCAGCCTGGTAAAGGTCTTCGATGGCCTGTTATTAGAAATGCGAGATAAAGGCGAACTGCGTGGGGGTTTGAATGTGCAGGCAGTCCGCTCGGGGCTGATGGGAATGATGGAAGGCCTGTTGCGCGACCGCATGCTGGCCAACCGGGGCCAGTACCCGGCAGCCTACAGCCAGGTGGAAATTCGCGACGTCTTCCTGCACATGCTGAAGGCACTATCCGCCCCGGCGCCTGCGACGCCGCTAATTACGGCTCTTGAACCCTAATCAGGCCGCGAAATGGGTTCCCGCTTGGGCCGCCGCACGGCAAGCGCTGGCCACCCTGCTTTTGCATTGACACCTGACAGCCGCGGGGCTACTCTCCCTTCGATTGTAAAGACGCTTTATTCTCGCCCGGGCCTCAAAAAAAATCCCAATTTCAAAAGGAGTCGAAACATGAATTCCAGAATCTGGACTAAGGTGGCCGCGGCGACACTGGCATGTGCCATGAGCATGTCGGCGCAAACCCCATCGATGGCCCCAGCTGCCGCTAACTCGCAGTCCAACGTGGCCTTGATTTACACCAACCGGGCCAAACCGGGAATGATCAAGCAATACGAGCAGGGCCGCAAGAAACACATGGCCTGGCATCGCAGTCAAAAAGACCCGTGGACCTGGGTTGTCTGGGAGATTATGACCGGGGACAACACCGGAAGCTATATCATCGGCACATTCAATCACGCCTGGAAAGATCTTGATGGGCGTGACAAGTTCGAGGCGGATGACTCGGTTGAGGCGGCTTCCAGCATGTCGCCTTCCGAGGAAGTGTCGAAGCTCAGCTACTATTATTACCGTCGCGATATGAGCGCCACTGCGCTTGACCAGGGACCCACTCCCTACAGCTCCGTCACCATTTTTACAGTGAAACCTGAAGGGGTCGCCGACTTCGTGGCTTCAGTCAAGAAGATCAATGAAGGCGCTCTGAAGACCAATTATGGAAGCCACGCCATGTGGTATTCCCTGGCCAGTGGCGGCCAGGGGCCGCAATTCGTGGTAGTGCAGTCACGCGAAAACTTCGCTGCCATTCAAGGCCCGGAGAAGTCAACTGACGTGATGATGAAAGAAGCCTACGGGGACGAAGGCACGGCCGTGATGAAGACCTTTCGCAGCAGCTACACCTCCACCTATAGCCAGCTTCAGAAATATCGCCCTGACCTGAGCTACACTCCCGCCGTGAAATAGCGGCGCTTGTTTTCCATACAGGGGCAACTTAGTTGCCCCTTTTTCCATGCCTGCGAAATCACTGCCTGGCTTTTCGCTGCTGGATCCACTGGTTGATGGCGCTGGTCGAGCAGGTTACCGCGCCCCGTTCAACGCCTCGCGGATCGCCCATTTTTGGAATTCATGAGTGAGCTGGCGGATGCTTTCGTCAGGCGAACGCCAGACCATCTCATGATCGGTTTCGGTGGGTGCGGAGATTTTCTCGGCCAGCGCGGCATGAAAAAAGTGCCCGATCTTGCGGAAGTACCTGCCATCGGATTTAGCGAACAGATATTGCGAGGCGGAGGCGAACTCTTCGCCGACCGTGATGGCGAATCCGGTCTCTTCCCGGACCTCGCGGCACAGGGCGGCCTTAAGATCTTCACCGGGCTCGACGCCGCCTCCGGGCAGAAAGCATCCCTTGCTGGTCTTGACCAGGGCGATGGCGCGGGATGGGTCCTGAATGATGGCGTAAGCGCCGGGACGGTCGGGATAATAGACTCCGCCAATGGGTTTGCCGAATTCGACCATTATTAATACTTTACCGGGTTTCGGGCACTTGGGATGGAGGATAATAGTCATTCGAGGGTGTAATGATGCGGGTATTTATCTTTATCGCGATTTTATTTTCTTGGTTGTGTTCTACGGTTTCGTCGTCGGCAGCGCCGCGCCCAGATGACTCTTCCGCCAAAGGGTTGCAGACTGCCGCTGAAAAGGCCCGGCGGGATGAAGAGCGGGGGCCCATTCTGGTGGGCGTCCACGTCGGCGCCAGCCAGGATCGTCTCCAGGTTTCAATTGAAGACATCACGCGCCGGATGGTGAAGCGGCTCGCGCGCAAGCGCGGGGTGCGCGCTGTGGCCATTTCGGGCGGCAGCGCGGAGGAGATGCAAACCGAGGCTCGCAATAAAGGCTGCGATTACCTGCTGGCGCTTACCCTGCAGGAAGAACAAGCTACTGTGATCAGAGCTGGGAATCTACATCCGCTGGGCGAATCCCGTGACGACCAGGAACGCAATTCAGGATGGCAACTGGCGGTGCGCTATCGCCTGGAGGCGATCACCAGCCGGGCGTCCTCATATCAGAACGAGTTTAAGGTTTCCGAAGAGCGGTCGCCTGATTTGCAGGCGCGCTTTTCCGCGGGAGAACTGGCCGCTGACCAGGTGCTGAAGCAGATCGCCAACACGGCGGCAGACCGATCTTCGAATTGACCTGACACCGCAATATTGAAACCCGTTAAAGTAAAAACGCCAAATCTGGTTTCTGGTTATAGACTAATTCGCCGGGGCTGCTGAATGAGCGATCTGTTATCCCAGTTAACGGGCTTTTTTTCGGGCGGCGGCGCTCGTTATTCTCCCGATGAGCGCTACATGGGTCTGCGCGGCATGCTGCTCAGGACGAGTTGGACCGTGGGAGATGGTCTCCCCGTATCCGCGGTGCTGATGGAGACCGGCTACTCCCAGGAGGTGGTCACGCTGGTGGTGACTCTCGAAGGACCCGTGGGCCTTTATTACAGCAGCGGAGCGGCAGTGGTTGGCCTGGGAGTTCATAGCGGCCCGCGGACAGCAGCCCGTGATCTTCTGCAAACCGCCCCCGACTCCCTGAAGTTCTGCACTCTGAACACGGCATTTCCCCTGCCGCTTCGCGGCAGCACCCGGTTTTATCTGGTCGCCCCGGAGGGCGTGCTTTCGGTAGAAGCGAAACTGGACGACCTCGAACATGGCCGCCATCCCATGTACCCGCTGTTTTGCAAGGCCCATGCCCTGATCGGGGAAATTCGCGCGGTGGGAGTCGCCGCCGAAACTCCCGTGGAAGAACATGAGGTGGATGCTTGAGGTCTTCCAGTTCACCAAAGTTTCTTAGCCAACTGCTTTAGTTCTTTTGAAGGAGCAAACAAAATGAAAGCTCGACATTTCGCGTTCTTGACCCTGCCAATACTATTCGGTGGCCTGGCCGTATTAGCGCAGGCGCCCGCGCTGGAAGATGTTCCCATGCCTGCGATCAGGGTCAGCACCCGCCTGGTGTTGCTGGATGTGGTGGCGGTGGATGGCTCGGGCAAGGCCGTCTCCGATTTGAAGGCCGATGATTTCGTGGTGGAAGACGGCGGGAAGAAGCAGAAGATTTCCAGTTTCTCGTTTGAGTCCGCGACCAGCGGGTCGGTCAACATGCCCACCCTGCCTGCAGGCGTGTACAGCAACCGGCCCGCGTATACCATGCCGCCCGGCCCTCTCAATATTCTGCTGCTCGACAGCTTGAACACCACGGTGCAAAACCAGGCGTATGCCCGCGGCAAGATGCTGGAGTACGTCAACACCCAAATGAAGCCCGGGCAAAGAATGGCGGTGTTTGGGCTGACCAACCATCTCATCAAGCTGCAGGATTTCACTTCAGACCCCGCCACCCTGCGCTCGGCCATCGAGAAATTCAACCCGGTGAGCCTGGCCGCCAACGTCAAATCCACCCCCGGCGCAGTGCATGGGTCAGCAGCCATGGCGACCTCGCAGACTTCTCGCGGCACTACATCAGTGCTCTCCACCATCAATGCCAGTACCGTAGCGAGCCTGCAGGCGTTCGAGACCGAACAGGCGGCCACCGCGCTGCAAGCCCGCATCGAAGACACGCTGGAAGCGCTGCGGCAAATCGCGCGCGCCACCGGGGGGCATCCCGGACGCAAGAACCTGCTATGGGTTTCCTCGGGCTTCCCTTTCACCCTGGTCCCGGAAGACCCCGAGCAAAGCTCGCTGAGCGATCGCGTGGGCGACCCCACCGCTCCTCCACCCACTCCCAACCAGGCCAACGTCGATTCCCTGGGCACGACCCTGATGGCCAATTACACCGAGCAAATCCGGCGGGTGTCGGCGCTGTTATCGGATGCGCAAACCGCGATTTATCCCATCGATGCGCGCGGGCTGATGGGGTCAGCGCTGGTGGACGCCAGCAAGACCGGGCTCAATTCATCGGGAATGCTCACCGTCGGCCAGGAGTACGGCAGATCGGTGGTGCGCAGCGGGGAATCGCTGATTTCATCGCAGCAGAACATGGGCGACCTGGCGCGGCAGACCGGCGGTCGCGCGTTCATCAACCGCAACGACATCGATAACGCGGTGGCGATCGCCAGCCAGGAAGGCACAGCGTCCTACACCATCGGCTACCATCCGCAGAACAAGAAGTGGGATGGAGGCTATCACCGGGTGAAGCTCAAGGTCTCGCGCCCTGGAGTACAGCTTCGCTACCGCGCCGGGTATTTCGCCATTGACCCCGGCAAGACCAAGACCAGCGAGCAGGATGCGGCGGTCAACAACGCGCTCCATTTCACCGGCGCCGAAGCGACCATGGTGGTGTTTGACGCCAAGGCGGGCGCAGTGGGAGCCAACACCCGGGTGCAGTTCCTGGTCGATCCCAAATCAATTTCCGCGGAAGATGTGGAAGGTGGCAAGAAGCACATCAGCTTGAACTTCTACGTGTCCGCATTCACGCCGGACGGGAGACTGGCGAAAAGCGACGTCAAGATCGTGGATGCGACCCTCGAAGGCGCGCAATTCGAGCAGGTGCAGAAGATTGGGCTGTTGATGCCCATGGACCTGGCGCTGGCGAAAGGTGATTACCAGTTGCGGCTGGCCGTCCGCGATAATCGCACGGGGTTTATCGGCACGTTGGGAATTCCGGTAGGGCTGCGGTAAGACCTTGTAGTCATTGGGGAGTGCGCGTGGGCAATGAAGACGAAGTTGCGAAACTGCTGAGGAGCGCCAAAAATATTGCGGTGGTGGGACTATCGTCAAGCCCCTTGCGGCCCAGCTACGGCGTATCCGCCTACATGCAGAGCCACGGGTACCACATCATTCCGGTGAATCCCACCATCAAGGGCGCGTTGGGTGAGAAGGCTTATGCGACGTTGTCGGACGTCCCCGGGCCCATCGACATCGTGAACGTGTTCCGACGATCCGACCAGGTTCCGGAGGTGGTGGAGGAGGCGATTCGATTGAAGGTGCCTGCGATCTGGATGCAGGAAGGCGTGATCCATGAGGGCGCGGCGGCGGAAGCGCGCAAAGCCGGCATTATGGTGGTGATGGACCTCTGTATTCTCAAGGAACACCGGGCGCGCGGACTGTAAGAGCATCGTCGTGAGCGACGACCGATCGAGCAGCCGGGGGACCGCGTTTCATATGTTCTTGGAGTCAGAAACACGTTTTATA
>JBBSHD010000057.1:0-9481 GCA_038253455.1 Terriglobales bacterium
TCGCCCAGGCAGAGCGGTTAGCGCTGGGCGGCAATCTTCACCGGCGCGTCGAAAATGATTTCCATTTCCGACATGCGAGGCAGCGACACTTCACGTCCGCGACGCCCCATATACATCGCCAGTCCCAGGCCGGTACTGGCCAGGGGCGGGGTGAAATACGAAGCCACGTCCAGGGCATCACTACCGGCTTCGCTATTCACCATGGAAGATCCTTTGTCATACACAGTTTTCCTCACGCCTTTTTTCTGCGCCGCAGGGTCGGCTGGCGCGCCGGTGTCTATCCCTGCGTCGGGCGCCTTCAACGCTGCCGCCAGCATTGGAGCGCTGCTCTTGCCCAAATAAACTTTGTCAAAGCCGAGATGGACGGCGCCGGCGCGGCTCATGCGGCGCGGTGTTTCGATTCTGGTTACGTGGCCCTGGATCACGCTGCCTTCAGGAATCGCCGGCTGGCCATCCTACTCGATGGGCTCGAGGACGCGGGCGGTAAATTTGTCATTTTCTTTGCTGGTCTCCGAGCCCAGCGCGTTGAGCAGCAGCAGCCGGGCATGGGTCCCTGAAGCCAGTTCTCCGGAAAACGGAACGGGGGGCTGCGCCAGGTCACCGCGAACCACCACCTTCGCCGGCTTTTGCAAACGCAAAGTCAGAATGGGATGCCGGTACTGCTGCCACTGGTTCTTGCCTCTGATCGCCGTAGTTACGTTTCCCGCGATGGGCACCAGCCCCATGATCTCCATCTTGGAGAGACCGCCCAGCTCCACATCCTGTTTATGGGAATGCAGACGGATGATGTAACCGCCTTGCACGAAGGAAACATTCAGCGGCACCGGCAGCTCATCCGGAATCTTCACCGAGGCCGCTTTAAAACTGATCTCGTCGGAGATGTTCCGGTTCCCGCTCAGGGTGCGCACCGAATCAATGCGCGAAATCCTGCCTTTGATTCCGGGCCTTTGTTTCGCCACCTGGTCAACCATCACATCCACGGGCACGCCTTCCGAGATCACTTCCTGGTCGCCGACGAAAACCGGCTTCGCCATTTTTCCTTCCAGCACCTGGCCCGGCTGCAATTTCGAAGTGTTGAACGGAGCGGTAATGCTCACCCGTAAGACCGCTCCCGCAGGAACGGTAAACGCATGGCGGAGCTCGCCGTCATCGCTGGGCAAGGATTTGGCGGCGCTGTCGGCGTGGGTTGCTTTCTGCGGAGAGGCCAGGCACGCAACCGTGACCAACAAACCGATAAAGATGAGCAGCGACCGGTTGGCATTTTGCTGGCGTGACATTCTGCGGTTCATTTCGACTCCGGCATGACCTGGAAGAATTCTCTTGCAGGATTAGAAGCCAAAACTGGATTTAGAGTTTTGCCGGGTCCACATTTCTTTCGAGCCCCGGGGAGCGGGGAGGGAGCACGCTACCGGCGGCCAGAGAGAAGTTCCAGTATCTCTTCGAGGTTCTGGCGAAGGCGTTTGAGATCGGTTTTCGTGGGCGAAGCTTTGGGAAAGGGCAAGCCATCCTGCGGCCCTTTTCCTTTGCCCTCGTGGCGAAGGTGCTGGCGCGCGCCAGGAATCGTAAAACCTTCCTGGTAGAGAAGTTTCTTGATCTCCAGCGCGGTCTCGACTTCGCGCTTGCGATAAAGACGCTGGCCGCTGCTGCTCTTGTTGGGTTTGAGCTGGGGAAACTCGGTCTCCCAAAAGCGCAGAACGTAAGCGGGAAGACGGCACAGGCGGGCGACCTCGCCAATGCGGAAAAACAGTTTGTCGGGAACCACCACGTCTTCAGACTTCACCGGCCGGGAGCGGGCGGAACCTCGCGGCGCCGGCGAGGCGGCGGCCTTCGCCTTGGTTTTCCCCTCCTGTTTTCCTTTTGGGTTCATAAGAAAATATTTTTGAAATTTCCAGCGCACCCGACCGGCAACGGCCTTGAACGAAGATGGAGAGAATAGTAAATCAAATCAGTTCACGGCAAGATAAATTGCGGAGGAAGGAGCGCGGGAAGTTGCGCGGGGGCAAAGACAAAAGGCCGACGCTTGGCGACGGCCCTTGAAAACTACAGTGAAAATGCGGGGTTCACCCCCGCGTTCATTACTTCTTTTTCTTTTTTGCAGCTTTCTTTTTCGTCGCCATTAGTTAACCTCCTGAATTTTTTTCCCTTGAAATCCGCTGAGAGCCTTGTGCATCAACCTGTTGGGCACGTCAACGGTGTTCCCCAAGATATTGGGGCCTATTACTTTCACTGTCAACAGTTATTTTTATTTTTTATGCAAGGTTCGGCGGGGTCGCGACGCCAAATTTTCGGCCCTGGCCGGCGCGCGAGCGATCCGCGATCAGAGAATCACAATATCGGGAGAATTTCGTATGGCTGCAATCCCGCCCTGTCTCCAATTGTCATCTCGACCGCAGACCCCGGGCTTTGGTGCGTCGTAGTGGAGCGACCTCGAGGTTGATCTTGCTCCTTGCATTCGCTTCCCTTGCTCGCGGGCATGGGTTCCGCGAAAAATATCGCAGCGTTACGACTTCAAACACTTTGACCATGGCCGCCTGTCTTTGCTCGACGCCATCCTCAATCCACTGGGTGAGTGCATGTTAAAATCACCTTGTAGCGGGTTTGTTCCTCTTTTTTTCCTGGTTCTACCGGCGCCACCAGCGGCCGATCTAGATATGTCCTCCACTAAAACTATGATGGCGGTCGTCAAGCCCGCGGCGCGGGCGGGTGCGGAAATCCGCGAAGTCCCGGTCCCCGATTTCCTGCCGCATGAAGTCCTGGTGAAGGTGAGGGTGGCATCGGTCTGCGGCACCGACCTTCACATCTATGACTGGGACGCGTGGGCGCAGAACCGCATCAAGCCTCCCCTGATTCCGGGCCATGAGTTTTGCGGCGACGTGGTGGCCGTGGGCAAAGATGTCACCAGCGTCCGCGAAGGCGATTTCGTTTCCGCGGAGATGCACGTGGCCTGCGGAAAGTGCGTGCAATGCCGCACCGGCGAAGCCCACATCTGCCAGCACGTGAAAATCATTGGCGTCGATGAAAACGGGGCCTTCGCCGAATTCGTGCGCATCCCCGAATCGAATATCTGGAAGATCGATCCCGCGATTCCCGCGGATTACGCTTCGGTTCTCGATCCGCTGGGCAACGCGGTGCACACCGTGCTGGCGGGGGAGATCGCGGCGCGCACAGTGGCGGTCGTAGGCTGTGGGCCAATCGGACTGTTCGCCATCGCGGTAGCGCGCGCCGTGGGGGCGTCGCAAATCTTTGCGCTGGAGATCAATGACCATCGCCGCGGGCTGGCCCAGCAAATGAACGCGGACTTCGCGCTTAACCCGGCCACCGACGACGTCAAGAAAATCGTCCTGGAAAATACCGGCGGCACCGGCGTTGATGTCGTGCTGGAAATGTCGGGCCACCCCAACGGCATCCGCCAGGGATTCGACATACTGCGGCTGGGAGGCCGGGTTTCATTGCTGGGTATTCCTTCACAGCCGGTTAGTCTCAATTTCGCCGATGACATTATCTTCAAGGGCGCGACCATCCAGGGAATCAACGGGCGTCTCATGTATAAGACCTGGTACCAGATGCAGGCGCTATTGAAAGCCGGCAAGCTTGACCTTTCGCCGGTGATCACCGATCGCATGCCGCTCAGTGATTTCAATAAGGGAATGGAATTGCTCAAGAGCGGAAGCGCCAGCAAGATATTGCTGTATCCCAACGGAAACAAATAAACACGGCCGCGGCTGCGGCCCGCTCCCCACAATCCCCGCAGGAGTTTTGTCATGGACACCGCTCTCTCCGCACGGCCCCAGATTAAATTTCTTTCCCAGCAACTCGACGACCTCCGGCAGAAGGGCACGTTTTTCAAGCTGCGGGTGCTCGAGGACGAGCAGAAACCGGTGTGCACGTTCGATGGCCGCAAGGTCATCAACCTGGCGTCGAACAATTACCTGGGCCTGACCACCCATCCCAAGCTGAAGGAAGCTGCGCTGCAGGCCATTCACGATCACGGGGTAGGTTCAGGCGCGGTGCGGCAGATCGCGGGGACCATGCGTCTGCATATGCAACTGGAAGAGGCCATCGCGCGCTTCAAGAACGTCGAAGCGTGCGTGGTGTTCCAGTCAGGGTTTGCCGCCAATGCGGGCACCGTATCCGCGGTGCTGGGCAAAGATGACTTTATCGTTTCCGACGAGCTGAACCATGCCAGCATCATCGACGGCGCCCGGTTGTCCCGCGCCAAGATCCTGGTGTATCGCCACAAAGACACTGCCCACGCCGAAGAGCACTTGCACTCCGTGAAAGATCAGCCGGGAAAGAAATTGATCATCACCGACGGCGTTTTTTCCATGGATGGAGACATCGGCCCCCTGCCCGCCCTCTGCGATCTGGCCGACAAATACGGCGCGCTCATGATGGTCGATGACGCGCATGCCTCCGGCGTGCTGGGACGAAACGGGCGCGGAACCATCGATCACTTCCACATGGATGGCCGCGTGGATATTCAAGTGGGCACACTTTCCAAGGCCATCGGCGCGCTGGGAGGATACGTGTGCGGCTCCCGCGACCTGATCGACTTCCTTTATCACCGCGCGCGTCCTTTTTTATTTTCCACTTCGCACCCGCCGTCGGTCGCCGCCACCTGCCTGGCGGCATTTCAAGTGCTCGAATCCGAGCCCGAGCTGATTGAACGGCTCTGGGAAAATACGCGCTACTTCAAGAACGAGCTGGGGAACCTGCATTTCAATATCGGCGGCCAGAACACTCCGGCCAGCGAAACCCCGATCACTCCTGTCATTGTCGGCGAGGGAAGACTGGCGATGGAATTTTCCCGCGAGCTGTTTGCCCAGGGGGTGATGGCCACGGGGATCGCTTCCCCGGTAGTTCCAGAGGGCAAGGCGCGAATCCGCACCATCATGACCGCCACCCATACCCGCGAGCAGATGGACCAGGCGCTGGAAGTGTTAAGCAAAGTGGGCAAGAGCCTGGGCATCATTCAGTAGGGCCCGCATGTACCTTCTACGGACGTCACCGCGGCTTTGGTTCTTCACCCTGGCCATGGGATTGACCCTGGCCGCCCTAGCCACGCCCGCATTGCTGCATTTCAACTTCGTGCTCGCGGCATTTGCCATCAGGAAATTTTATTCAGTGGTGTGCCACCAGGATCCCGCGCGCTCGTGGTGGTTCTGGGGAGCGCCGGTCGCGATCTGCTATCGCTGCCTGGGAATTTACGCTGGGGCCGTGGCCGGCACATGGTGGCGCGCGCAACCAGCCATGCTTATTCGCAGCACGATGATCTTCGCGTTTGCGAACGCCCTCGACGTCGCCACCGAGATGGCGGGTTGGCATGGGGATCTCCCATGGGTTCGGCTGCTGCTGGGGGCGATGCTGGGCGCGAGTATTGCGGCGTTGATCGCCGACTCGTTTCAGCGGCGTACAACAACTTAGATAGTTTGGTTCTTCGGTAGTTTGGGTCTTGGGGAACTTCCACACAAAAAACAAACGCCAGGCCGCACATGCAGCCTGGCGTTATGTTCAGCACTAGTTAGCGAGCGGCGCCACAACATTGAATCGGGGCGCGGCTGCCTGCCAGCCGTGCAACTGGTTTCTCCTCGGTGGTGCACAGGTCGAGGACGGCGTCCAGGCGGGTGAGCTCCAGCAGCTCGAGTACCCGGGCTGTGGGATTGGCAAAAGTTATTTTGCGTCCGCTGGAAACTGCCCAGTTGCGCAGCCAGACCAGTGTGCCCAATCCGGCGCCATCGATCACGTTCACGCTGGCCATATCCACGACCAGCCGCCTGGCGGCCTGACGGGTCACGTTCTCCTGCAATTTAGCGGCAGCGTCGCCGACCACCAGGTGACCGGATACGTGCAGCACGGTCGCGTCGTTTGCACCTTGGCTTGTTCTTACATGTAATCTCATCTTGCTACCTCTTCTTTTCTTTGTGCGCTGGCCAATCCTGGCCGGGTTATTTGCACATTTCATTAGACGGGTGGAATTGAAAAAAGTCGCTTTTCGCCCGGCAAGGAAATGTAAACATTTGAATCTTTTTCTGCGGTGATATACGCAGGACCGAGGGGAAAAGTTCAGAGGATATTCCCGTTTCCGATAGCGGAATGGGAATTCCTCTCCACGATGAATGACTTTAGTGACGCGGGTTGCGCTGATTAGCCGGCTTGCGGCAGGGCAAAAGCCTGCCCTGCGGTGTGTTCATTGAATGCCATGAAGCGTGGCCCGGCGCATGCCGCCAGCTTTACCAGCGCGCTTTGCAGCGCTCGGTTCAGAATCGCAGGGGACACGTCCAGCAGCAGCGCGATGTCGCGCTTGGAAAGTTCCTCGAGATAGCGGAGAACGAATGCTACGCGCAGCAGCGGTTTCAAGCTGAGCAGACCTTCGCAGAGAGGGTCTTTCCCCGGCTCGGCCATGGACGAACCATCCTGGGAACGCGCATCATGCCGCGCCGCAGTAGCTTCCATAAACTGGTCTTCCACGCTGGCGGGATCGAAAGCGCGCGGCGCAGCTCCATCGATCACTGCGGCCGGCGCCAGGGTGCTGATCGATGTCTTGATGACCACCCGCTTCGCCCAGGGCAGCACAAAGTCGCTGCCGGCGACTGTGCCCGCGGAAGCGGTGGCCGTCTCCAGCGCCTGCACAAAACACTTTTCCGCCTTAGCTTGTTCCCCGGTGATCAAGTAGGACAAACGAAAAAGCGATTCCGTGTTCTGGGCAAAGGCCGCGCACATTTCACTTTTCTGCACCATGACTGATTTTCTCCTCATACGATTGACACTGGAGTACGAGTTCGCAGCGCCGCTCGGATGTCTTTAGTTATTCAAACACGACCGAGCGAACATCAATGTAAAGATAAGTCAATTGATGTAAAACCTTTGTAAGGTACCGGCGACGCTATCACTGGTTGTTACCGGAGCCGCCGGGGAAAATTCCCGCGATCATTGCCGCATTTTAATAATTCATTACCGCTTGCAACCTTTCACGCTATTACCTCCGTAACTTGCGGCGCCCGAAGTGGCGCGATATTCTCGACTTGTTTGTTAGGAAGGGCTGTCGCTTTCGGGGGGAAGCGGCGGCCTTTTTGATTTGGGCTTGGGCGCGTATTGACGTTCTGAATTCACGCTGTCGCTTTTTTTCAGCGGATCAACAACCTCGGGTCTTCTTCCTGCTCTGCGGAGCAAAAAATGCTAAAGTCAAAGGGAGATGTCCGCCCCGGATTCCCTGTTTATCAAAGCCTGCAAGTGCCTTCCCCACGAAGGCACGCCGATCTGGCTGATGCGCCAAGCGGGACGCTACATGCCCGAATATCGTGCGCTACGCAAGCAATACTCCATTCTCGAAATCTGCAAGAAATCAGAAATCGCCGCGGAAGTCACCATCACCGCCGCCGAAATCCTGGGCGTGGACGCCGCCATTATCTTTGCCGACCTGCTGTTGCCGCTCGAAGTCATGGGACTGAAGTTCAGCTTCCAGGCCGGCGAGGGCCCGGTCATTGAAGAGCCGCTGCGGTCCGCCGCGCAGATCACCGCGCTGCGAGATGATCGCGCTTCCGACCTGAACTACGTTGCTGAATCGGTACGCCTGGTCAGCCGGCATTTTGGCGCGAAAGTTCCGGTGATCGGTTTCTGCGGAGCTCCGTTCACCCTGGCCAGCTACATGATCGAAGGCGGCAGCTCGCGAAATTTCATCCACACCAAGCGCACCATGTATGAGTCGCCGCAGGCGTGGGATGAGCTGCTCGATAAACTGGTGAAAGTGCTCGCGGAATATGCCGCCGAGCAAGTGCGCGCCGGCGCTGACGCGCTGCAGGTTTTTGACAGCTGGGTAGGATGCCTCGATCCTGGAGACTACCGCCGTTACGTGCAGGCGCCCACGCGCAAGCTTGTCCAGTTGCTGCGGCGCACCGGCGTCCCCGTGATTTACTTCGGCACCGACACCGCCACCCTGCTGCCCAGCATGCAGGAAACGGGCGCGGATGTGATCGGCGTTGACTGGCGCATGCCGCTTGACCAGGCGTGGGATTCGCTGGGTGGCCGCGTCGCGGTGCAAGGCAATCTGGATCCGGTGCTGCTCTTCGCCGGCGCCGGTGAGATTCGCGCGCGCGCCGCCGATATTTTGCGGCGTGCCGCCGGGCGTCCCGGACATATTTTCAACCTCGGCCACGGAGTGCTGCCCGAGACTCCGGTGCAAAACGTTAAGGACCTGGTGGAGTTTGTGCACGCGCACGACTCCGCCGGCTCTCGCGCCGCGGCGGTGGAAAGCGCTGGCGAGAAGGTGGGATCCCGATGATCGGCCGTGAAAAGACAGGGATCCTCCTGCTGGCGCACGGCAGCCCGGAGTCGGCAGCCGATGTGCCGGAGTTCATGCGCAACATCACCAGCGGCCGCGCCATTCCTCAGGAAGCCATGGACGAGGTCAGCCATCGCTACGGGCTCATCGGCCGCTCTCCGCTGACCGACATCACCATGGCCCAGGCGGCGGCGCTTTCGCGCCAGCTTGACCTGCCGGTGTATGTCGGCATGCGCAACTGGAAGCCCTACATCACCACGGCGGTGAAAGAAATGGTTTCCGACGGCATCACCCGCGCGGTGGCCATCTGCCTGGCGCCGCAAAATTCGCGCACCAGCGTCGGGCTCTATCGCCGCGCCGCTTTTGCCGAAGCCGGGACCGAGCTGAAAATTGAATTCATCGACGCGTGGCACGATCATCCCCTGCTGATCAAGGCCTTCGCCGAACAACTGCGCACCGCGTGGGACGCGGCCTGCCGCGAAGCCGGCGCCGGCGTCCCGGTGATCTTCACCGCGCACAGTGTTCCCTGCCGCACCATCCAGGCAGGCGACCCGTACGGAAGCCAGGCCAAGGAAACCGCGACCCTAGTGGCCCAGCAGGTTGGCGGGATCGCCGACTGGTCGTTTGCCTTTCAAAGCCAGGGCATGTCGGGTGGAACCTGGATCGGTCCCACGGTGGAAGCGACCATCCTCGCGTACAAATCAGAAGGCCATCATGGGGTCTTGATTGATCCGGTGGGATTTGTATGCGACCACGTGGAAGTTTTGTACGACATTGATATCAGCTTCCAGCAATTCGCTGCGCAACACGGCATGAAGTTGTGGCGCACGCAATCGCTGAATACTTCCCCGGTATTCATCGATGCCCTGGCCGACCTGGCGCGCAGCCGCATGGAACACCTGGCGCTGAGCGCTTCCTAGCTGCGGAATCGCATTGATCGGGAAGCCCACGTTTCATATGTCGGTCGGGCCAGATGAATACGTTTGATTTGTCCTTAAGAGCGAACTACGCGTTTTAAGTGAATTGTCATTCCGAGCACAGCCGAGGAACCCTTTGTTTCCCTGGCGCAATCCGCACAGCCGCCACATAACGCACCCTCGTAATGATGGAGGCACAGGTTCTACGCCTAGCCTGCCGTTGACTCTAACCGCGGAAGGAAACAATTCTTCTCCACTGCCACGAAATGGCACTCGACTGATACAA
>JBBSHD010000058.1:0-9437 GCA_038253455.1 Terriglobales bacterium
AGGGCGCATTCTTCACCCCGGCAGCCCCGGCGTCGATGGCCGGCGAGACGTCCTGCTCCTCTGCGCTGGCCAGATCGTAGCGTGAAACCGTGCCGCCGAACACGATATTGGAATCAGCGGGGTCGGGAGCCAGCATGCCACTTTCGCCCCCCACTCCGATAGGGCGCCAGTCCCGCTCCGAGGGAGCGGCGAAATTGCTGCGGCTGGGCACGGTCATCGCGCCGCTATCCTGCTGCGCCCCATAGAGCCAATAGGGAAACCGGTGGTCCACGCTCACGCGGTAGAACTGGCCCGTGGGCTGGTTATACCAGGAGCTCCAGGTCTTGCCGCCATTCAGCGTGACGATCGATCCCTGGTCGCTGGCCACGGCCATGCGCATTGCATCGCCGGGCGCGATCCAGACGCTGTGATAATCGTCACCGCCCGGCGCCCCTTTGAATGCGGTGAAAGTGTGGCCGCCGTCGATGGATTTATAAATCGAAGTATTGGAGACGAAAAGCATGTCGGGATTTTTCGGGTCAACCGTGATGCCGCCGAAGTACCATCCCCGGCCCCAGATTCGCCGCTCGCTATCGGCCCGCACCCAGTGAGCGCCGGCATCGTCGGAACGGTAGAGGCCCCCCTCTTTGGCATCAACCATCAAGTACACGCGGCCGGCATCAGAAGGCGCTACCGCAATCCCGATGTGGCCCAGCCCTTCGGAGGGCAGGCCATTGCCTTGCAACTGCCGCCAGGTGACGCCACCATCGGACGATTTATAGAGTCCGCTGCCCGGCCCGTTGGAGGGAGGATAAACATTCCACGGCGGCCGCCGCGTCTGCCACAAAGATGCATAGACGGTGCGCGCGTCCTGCGGATCGATGGCAAGGTCGATGGCGCCGGTGTCATCGTCCTTGTACAGCACCTGCTTCCAGCTCTTGCCGCCGTCGGTGGTGCGGAAGACTCCGCGCTGGTGATTGGGTCCGTAGGCGTGTCCCAATGCGGCGACCAGGACGATGTCAGGGTTGCGCGGGTCCACCACGATGCGCCCGATCTGGCGCGAATCTTCGAGCCCGATGTGAATCCAGGTCTTGCCGGCATCGGTGGATTTATACATCCCGTTGCCGTATGTGATGTCGGAGCGCATGTCGGCTTCGCCGGAGCCCGCATAAATAATGTTGGGATCTGACGGCGCCACTGCCAGTGCGCCAATCGATGCAATGGAGGATGAAGAGCCGCCCGCCGCGCCATCAAATATCGGCTGCCAGGTCATGCCCGCATCGGTGGATTTCCAAATTCCTCCGCCCACCGCGCCGGAATAAAACACGTTGGGATTGCCGGGGACGCCGACCGCGCTCAGGGTCCGGCCACCGCGAAAAGGGCCCACCAGCCGCCATTGCATTTCAGCGAAGGTGGAAGGCGATACGGTTTGAGCGGCTAACGGCGCTTGGCAAGCCACGCCCAGCAGCGCCAGGGTTACCAGGATTTTTCGGTTAAGCAGCACATAGACTCCGGGGAGATGAAATGAAACGTTGAGGATATAACAGCGCGGCGTCGCTGTGTACGCCAGGTTCACAGCGGCGTACGTGAAAATCGCGAAGAATCTTCACTATTAAGGGGTCACGTTCAAGGAAATGGTTTGTACGCGAGCCGAGCTGCCGCCCACCATGATGTCGAAAATTCCCGGCTCGATCACGAATTTCATTTCCCGGTTATAGAACGCAAGTTTTTCCGGAGTCAGAGAGAAAGTGATTGAGCGGGTTTCGCCGGGCTGCAGGAAGACGCGCGCGAAGTCCTTCAACTCCATCACCGGCCTGGTCACCGAGCTAACCCGGTCGCGAATATACATTTGCGCCACTTCCCCGCCGGCTCGCGTCCCCGAATTCGACACATCGACGCTGACCGTCACCGGCTGGCCGCTGGGGACCGACGCCTGTGAGAGTTTCAGGTTGCGATAGGTGAAGGTCGTGTAACTGAGGCCGTGCCCGAAGGGAAACACCGGCTCCTTGCTGGTGAAAAGATAGCCGCGGCGCGCCGATGGCTTGTGATCGTAATAGTCGGGCAACTGGCCGGTGCTGCGCGGAAAAGATACGGGCAGCTTGCCTGAGGGGTTGTAATCGCCGAAGAGAACGTCGGCAGCGGCCGTGCCTCCCTGCTCGCCCAGGTAGAAGCCTTCGAGAATCGCGGGAACATTTTCCGCGATGTAGGGTATGGCCAGGGGGCCGCTGTTTTGCAGAAACACAACGGTCGGCTTGCCGGTGGCGAGGATGGCCTTCACCAGGTCATTCTGCCGCCCGATCAACTCGATGGAGTCGCGATCGCCGAGGTGATTGTCGGCCCATCCTTCTTTATTGGTGTCTTCGTTGCCGCCCAGCACCAGCACCACGGCGTCGGATGTGGCCGCCACCCGAGCGGCTTCGGCGATGAGGCGCTGGTCGTCCGCGGGGTCGCTCAAGTCCGCGCGATCGGCCCACCACACCCCTCCCTGCCTCGTGATCTTGCATCCTTCGGCATACGCGACCGTAGCCGAGCCTTGCAACTTCTTGCGAATGCCGTCGAGGATGCTCACTCCCGGCGTCGCATCGGCGTCGGTATAGCCGCCGTAGTGAGCGCGATTGGCGTTCGGACCAATCACCGCGATCTGCTTGAGCTTCGCGCGATTCAAAGGAAGCACGTAATGCTCGTTTTTCAGCAGGGTGATGGATTCGCGCGCCATGCGCAGCGCCAGGTCCTGGGCTTCGGCGGTGTGTACGACGCGCTCGGCGGCGTCGGGATCAACGTACGGATTCTCGAAGAGTCCCAGCATGAATTTGGTGCGCAGGACTCGTCCCACGGCGGTATTCAGCACGCTTTCCGGCAGCTTGCCGCTGCGAACAGAATCGGCCAGGGTCGCGTAACATTTGCCATCGGGCAACTCGACATCCACCCCGGTGGTGATGGCGAGAATAGCGGCCTCGGCGCAGCCGGCGACCACGTGATGGCGGTCATCCAGATCATTTACGGCAAAATAATCAGAGACGACCACTCCCTGAAATCCCCACTCCTGGCGCAGGACTTTTTGCAACAGAAACGGATTGGCGTGGCTGGGTATGCCGTCAAGCTCGTGATACGCGGGCATAATGCTCTGCAGGTGCGCTTCCTGCACCGCCGCTTGAAACGTGCGCAAATGGTTCTCGCGTAACTGGCGCTCGCCCATATTGACCGGGCCGGTATTGGTACCGCCTTCGGGCTGCCCGTGTCCCGCAAAGTGCTTGCCGGTGGCGATCACGTGGTTGCCGTCAATGACGCCGGACTCGCCCTGCAGTCCGCGGACCGCCGCGGTCACCATGCGCGCCGTCAGGTATGGGTCTTCACCGTAACTTTCTTCGGTGCGGCCCCAGCGCGGTTCGCGCGCCAAATCCATGTTGGGGCCGAGCACGTGCTGAAATCCGCGGGCGCGAGCTTCGTGCGCCGCCGTGGTAAACACCTCCTGAACCAGGGCCGGGTCCCAACTCGACCCCATGGCTAGAGGTTGCGGAAAGACAGTGCTGCCGGCCTTCATGTGGCCGTGCAGAATCTCGTCATGAATGATGGCGGGAATTCCCAGCCGCGTATTTTTCGCCAGGTAAGTCTGGATGGCGTTGGCGTAAAGCGCTGATTCCCGCGGCGTTCTTTTGCCGCGGGGATTGGAAACATGGCCGATGCCGTCTTTCATCCCCGCAATCTCCCCGGGCGAGGGCGTGGTCACATCAGTCCATTTCGGATCGGAATCTTTCTCGAGCTGCGGCCAGATGGAGCGGACCTGCGCAACTTTCTCTGCGAGCGTCATCTGCGCCAGCAGGGATGCGACTCTCTGATTCACCGGCAAAGTGGCGTCGCGGTAGGCTTTCGGGTCTTGCACGGCCTTGCCGCGTCGCGGCGGAGTTTTGCGCGGTGCGGCGGCCATGCCGCAAAGAGATGTGCACAGCAGAAAAATACAGCTCGCGCGAAAAAAATTCGGGGTGGGGCGCATCACTTCTCCTTATCGAACTCCCATTAATATTTCCATCGTCCACTGGTCGAGGCGTTCATAAAGCAGCGGCTTTTGGCATATGGCTTCGCGGTCAGCCTCCCACGCCAGCAGCGCCGCCGCTCCTTTTTTCGAATACTTCGCGACTGAAGGATGCTTGACCGATGGGGTTTCCAACTCCCGCAGCAGTTCCTGAATTTTGCGATCGCTGTTCCAGCGCGCCGCTTTTTCCTTCAAGATCAAATAAGTTCGCATGCAACCCCGGGCAAAATCAGGAATGCCGGATGCGTCTTCGCTGCGATAGGCGTGCGCGTCAAAATGGCGCGGGCCGTCGTAACCCACGTCTTCTAAAAACTTCACGGTGAAGAAACTGGCCTTGAGGTTGGCGGAGCCGAAGCGCAAATCCTGATCGAAGCGTCCGGGCATCTGGTCGTTCAAGTCCACGTGAAATAGCTTGCCGGCCTCCCACGCCTGGGCAAGAGCGTGCATGAAGTTCAGCCCCGACATGGTTTCGTGGGCGAACTCCGGGTTGACGCCGACCATTTCAGGGTGGGCGAGGGTGGTAATAAACCCGAGATAGGCCGCGGTGGTGGGGAAATAGATATCACCGCGCGGCTCGTTGGGCTTGGCTTCGAGAGCGAAGCGGTAGTCGTATCCCTGGTCGATCGAATACTGGCACAGGTAATCAATAGCGGCGCGAGTGCGCTTGATTCCGTCCTCGGCGCGGCGGCAGGCGTCGGTTTCCACGCCATCGCGGCCCAGCCACAGCACGAAAATTTGCGCTCCCAGCTCAGCGCCGAGGTCCATGGCGCGCATGGTTTTCTGGATCGCATAGGCACGCACCGCGGGATCGTTTGACGTAAAAGCTCCGTCGCGGAATATGGGATGGAAGAACAACGACACCGTGGCCATGGGCACGACGATGCCATGGCGGCTGCAGGCGCTCTTGAAATTCCGCATGATGCGGTCGCGTTCCGCGGGGGTCGCGTCAATGGGGACGAGGTCGTTATCGTGCAGGTTCACGCCCCAGGCCCCCGCCTCGGCCAGCAACGCGACTGCGTCATTGGGTTCGAGGACCGGCCGCACGAAATCGCCGAACGGGTCGCGGCCGCGGTTGCCGACAGTCCACAAACCAAAAGAAAATTTATGCTCCGGCCGGGGTTGATATTGATCTTTTGCCGCCATGCTTCTCCTCTTTCATCATTCGCTGGTTTATTGTGCCGCCGGCGGCGACGGCGCCGTTCAAATATTTTTCAACGCCGGATAAATATTGCGATAGCGCTGGTAGCCGGCCTGCATCACCGCCGTCGCGGGACCGGGTTCGATGGTCTCGCGGACGGCGATGACCGCGTCACAAGCCTCATCCACCGAATTCCATACGCCGGTCCCCGCGCCCGCCAGGATTGCCGCTCCATAGGCCGCGCCTTCCTCGGCCTGCAAAATTTCTACGGGCATGCCATAGACATCGGCCTGGATCTGGCGCCACAACGCGGAGCGCGCGCCTCCTCCGCCCAGCCTGATCTTGGTTACCGGCACATTCATCTCACCGAAAATAGTGAGCGTGTCTTTCAAGCTGAAGGCCACGCCTTCCATTACCGCGCGCAGCACATGGGCGCGCCGGTGAGATGCGGCCAGGCCCAGAAGCGCTCCCCGCGCGCCGGGGTCGAGGTGCGGCGTGCGCTCTCCCATAAGATACGGCGCCCACAATATGCCGTCGCAACCCGCGGGCGCCATCGCCGCTTCGGCGGTCAAGAGATCATAAGGATCCACGTTCTTCGCGGAATCGATTTGCAGCAGGTCGCGGAACCAGCGCAGCGATAATCCCGCGGCCTGGGTGACACCCATCACGCACCAGCGGCCCGGGATGGCGTGGCAAAAGGTGTGCAGCCGTCCCTGCGCATCCAGCGCCGGACGATCGGTGGCGGCGAAGACCACTCCCGATGTCCCTATGGTCGCGGACGCCATTCCCGGCCTGACGATGCCCATGCCCACCGCGCCGGCCATCTGGTCGCCCGCGCCGGCGACGATGGGAATACCGGCGTCCAGTCCCAACTCGGACGCTATGCTGGATCGCAGCTTGCCGCAGACCACGGGAGACTCAAACAACGCGGGCAATACCATTTTATCGATGCCAAGTTTCTCGAGCACATCGGCCGACCACTGGCGGCGCGCAACATCCAGCAGCAAGGTGCCTGAGGCCTCGGCGACATCCATCGCATAGTCGCCGGAGAGGCGGAAGCGAACGTAATCCTTGGGCAACAGGATGTGGCGGACGCGCTTCCAGTTTTCCGGCTCGTGCTGCCGCACCCACAACAGCTTGGTAAGCGTGAAGTTGGTGAGCGGGCGATTGCAGGTCAGGCGAATGATCTCATCCAGTCCAAAGCGGGATTCGATTTCGCGCGATTGCTCGCCGGTGCGCTGGTCGCACCAGATCAGCGCGGGCCGCACCACGTTGCCGGCGGCATCGAGCATGACCGCGCCATGCATCTGCCCGGTCAGGCATATCGCGGTAATTTTTCCCGGAGCGGCGGCCGCTGCCTGGGTGATGGCCGCGCACGCAGCGCGAAACCAGTCATCGGGGTCCTGCTCCGCCCATCCAATTTGCGGAGAGGCGAAAACGACGTGCTCGATTGATGCCGAGCACACCACCGCGCCGCCATGGTCGATGACCACGGCGCGGCTTCCCCCCGTGCCTACGTCAATGCCGAGACAATAAATATATCCCTCCGTTACAGTTCAGTTACTGCGGCGCTGCACCATGTCGATACCCACGGCCAGCACCAGGATGAAGCCTTTTACGATGTCCTGAATAAAGTCGGGAACGTTCTGCAATGACATCCCGTTGTCCAGGCTGGCCATGAACAACGCGCCCAGGCAGGCGCCGACCACGGTACCGCGGCCTCCGGCCAGGCTGGCGCCGCCGATGACGCAGGCGGCGATGGCATCGAGTTCCAGCAAGGTCCCGGCGTCGGGGGAAGCGCTGCCCACGCGCGCGGTGTACACGGTTCCGGCCACGGCGGCCAGCACTCCCATCACGCAGAACGCGGCCAGTACGTTGCGGCGCGGATCGATGCCGGAAAGACGCGCGGCCTCAACGTTGCCGCCGATGGCATAGAGGTGCCGTCCAAAGCGCGTGTTCTGCATCACCACGGTGGCGGCAAACAAGCTCAACAACAAAATCACAACCGGCACGGGCACGCCGGCATAGGAATTCAATGCCTTGAGGAATCCCACCACCAGCAGCGTGGGCGCGATGATGCGCAAACCCGTTTCCACCGGCGTCCACGACGCCAGGCCGAGGCTGGAGCGCGATCCGCGGCGGCGGATGGTCCACACCACGATTGCCAGCACGGTCACAATCGCCAGAATCCAGCCGGCCTCTGGGCTCAAATACGATTGGCCGATATGCCGGAAAGATTCCACCTTGATCGGGAAGGTATTGCCGCCGCTGGCGCCCTTGGTCGCGCCGCGCCATGCCAGCAGCCCGCCGAGGGTAACAATGAAAGATGGAATGCGCAGGTAAGCGACCAGCGTGCCTTGCAGGATCCCGACCGCCAAGCCGGCGAGAAGTCCCGCTGCCAGCGAAGGTAGAAGGCCCCAGTGCAAGGTGGTCTGAGTCAGCACCGACACCAGGCCCGACAGGCCCACCAGCGAGCCCACCGACAGATCGATGTTAGCGGTCACGATGATCATCACCATGCCGATTGCCAGGATTCCGGTGACGGCGGTCTGGCGGCTGAGGTTAGAAAGGTTGCGCGCGCTCAAGAATGTGCCGTGGGTCAGGTAAGCGAAGATGGCCCACATGCCCAGCAGCGCCAGCACGATGACGAACGAACGTGAGCTGACGAGCGGCATGCGGCGTGCAGCCGTCGCTGTGGGACGCGATGGGACTGGCGAAATACTAGCGGTCGTCACGGTGCTTCCCTCCCCGCTGGTTGTGGTGGTTGAAACTGGCTGATGCCGGTGGCGCATGCCATCACGTCATGGGCGTTGGCATGGCTTGCCGCGAACTCCCCGGCGAGCCCGCCATCGCGCATCACCAGGATGCGGTCGGCCATTCCCAACACCTCCGCCAGGTCCGACGACACCATGATGATGGCCATGCCGGCGCGCGCCAGCTTATCGATTTCCGCATAAATTTCCTGCCGAGCGCCCACGTCGATGCCGCGTGTGGGTTCGTCCAGCAAAAGGATGCGGGGCCCGGTGAGGAGCCATTTGCACAGCACAACTTTTTGCTGGTTGCCGCCGGAAAGCGTGGCCGCCGCCACCAGCGGAGATTGCGCTTTCACCTGCATGGATTTATACAGAGGCATCGCCGCCCGCAGCTCCCGGGCATCATCGGTAAATACCTGGCCGGATATGCGGCGCAGCGAGGGCAGCGTGACATTGCGCACGATGGATTGCTCAAGAAGCAGTCCGGAGCGCTTGCGGTCCTCGGTCACGAACGCGATGCCCTGCGCAATGGCGTCGGCGGGCCGCCGCACGGTCACTGGCTTTCCATCGACCAGGATTTCGCCGCCGCGCGCCGGAGCCGCGCCGAAGATGGTGGCCAGCATCTCGGTTCGTCCCGCACCCATGAGGCCGGCGATGCCCAGCACCTGGCCGTGATAGGCCTTGAAGCTGACTTTGCTGCCGCCGTGCAGGCTGCCGGAAATTTCAAGATTGCGGATTTCCAGCGCCACCGCACCCGCCGCGCGGCCGCCTGCGGGAAAAAGCTTGCTGACGTCGCGGCCCACCATCGCCGCAATCACCGAATTTTCATTCCAATCCGCGATAGCGGCGGTGCGCACGGTACGGCCATCGCGCATGACCGTGATGCGATCGGCGATGCGAAAAACTTCTTCCAGGCGATGCGAAATGTAGATGATGCTGTGTCCCTTGCTCTTGAGCGCGGCGAGGATTCGGAAAAGCGCCTCGGATTCGGCGTCGGTAAGGGCGGCCGTGGGTTCATCGAGAATCAGGATGTTGGCGCGATGGGAAAGCGCCTTGGCGATCTCCACCATCTGCTGCTGGCCTACGCCCAGAGAACCCGCGCTGCGTTCGGGTTCGAGCGCAAGCTCCAGGCTGTCGAGCAGATCGCGCGTCAGGCGGAACAGCTCTCTCCAACGAATGCTGCCCAGGAACCCCGAAGGCTCGCGGCCCAGAAAAATGTTTTCGGCGACGCTCAGCTCAGGCGCCAGCGATAGTTCCTGGTGAACGATGGCCAGGCCCGCGCGCGATGAGTCCTGCACGCTGCGAAACATGCATAGCACGCCGCCGATGCTGAAGCTGCCGTCGAAGGTCCCGGCGGGATAGACGCCGGAGAGAATTTTCATCAACGTGGATTTTCCCGCGCCATTCTCTCCCACCAGGGCATGAATCTCGCCCTGCCGCACGTCGAGTGACACTTCATCGAGCGCTCGCACCCCGGGAAAACTTTTGCCTGCACCATCCACCTGCAGGCGGATGGCGGCCGGGCCGGTCACGGCAG
>JBBSHD010000059.1:0-9382 GCA_038253455.1 Terriglobales bacterium
CCGGGCAGGGTTCGCGCTTCAATCGCGCGAATGAGGGATTCGGTGACCATCAGCGCCGCGTCATTCTTGTATTCGTTGTCCATGGGCGCGGTGCGAACTTCGTAAAGGATGGGCTCCAGCAGCTTGACGGTGTTGTAGTGCTTGTAGGCCAGGGGCTCAAGTACAAAGTGCAGGTAGGTGTGACGCAGGGCGTCGATTTTGAGGCCCGCGCTGCCGGGTGAAAGCACCAGGTAATAGTCGGCGCCGAAGTTGCGCGCGTTGCTTTGGCCCGGCGCCGCCATGGGCTCGGCATAAATCGCCAGCCGCCTGCCCAGGTAGCCGCTGATCGGCAGTTTCAGGTAGTAGTCGGTCTTGAGAATCATGTCCGCCACCACCGGATGCAATGCCTGCAGGTAGCCGTCATACTGCGGCTTGTGCTTCATCCAGATGTCGTGCAGCTTGGCCGCGTCATAGAAATGCTGCAATAGTGGGACGAACCCGATCAGACGGCTGGCGTCGGGTGGCAGGTCTGCTTCCCTGATGGAAAAATCGAAGGCCGGCGGCGCGCCCAGGTAGAGAGCGAGTGAAATGTATTGGGAAAGATCGCGCGTAGCGTCCGGCTGCTGGTGATCGCGATAGAAACCGCACATCTGGGTTTGCGTCAGGCGGGCCGCCTCGGACGATCGCAGCGCCGCCAGAACTTCGTTGCGAACCTGGGTGCGAACGGGCTCTGAGGCGGCGAGATCCTGGTCGTAACCGCACGAATTCATGGCAGTGAGAACGCTGAACAGGGTTTCACTGGTTTCCAGAGAAGCTTTGGGAGTGGACTGCGCGGCGGCAGGAAGCGCCAGCAATCCCAGGGAGAGGCACAAAAACAGGAGAAAAGTTGCCGCAAACCGCCCGCGGCAACCACCCGACCTTCGTTTAGAAGAGAAAAGTTTCAATATCCCAGTTTAAAAGAAGGCCGCAAACAAGGCAAACCCGCGGGTGAGGCGCTATTTACCTTCATCCCCTGACGCTGACTCGCGAGAGCGAAAGAATAACGCGGCCGGGGGAAGGCGTGCCGAAAGTTGTTGCCGGGTGAAAGGTGGTGAAGATCATCAGGTTATCGACTTGCTTGCGCAGGGCCGGCGAATCCTGCGCGCCGCCCAGAATGCGGTATTGCACGATGCGGCCCTTGGCATCGACGTAAGCTTCGACCACTACCAGGGCATCGGAAGAAGAGATGAAGTTGGAATCGGGCGATGAGGCCAGGCGCGGAGGCATAAAGAGAGTAGTGGGCACGTCGTCACCCACGTCCAGCACCGGAATGGAAATAAAGTTGATGAGGCTGCCGAAGACGATGACCGCGCTCAAAATTCCGGCAGTCGCGGGCAGCATGAATGCGTTCAGCCGGTTCTGCATTCTAACCAGCGTACCCTGCCAGCGCCCGCGCCTCGACGAATCGCTTTGCTGGGAGATGGCTACGCGCAGTTGGCGCGCGAGTTCCGGCGGTGCAGCAACCCGCCCTGCGCTGCGGATCACTTGCTGCGTGGCTTGCAGCGCGGCAAGCTCGCGCCGGCAATCACCGCATTGCTGCAAGTGCAGGGTGACTTGCCGCCGCAGATCCGCGGTCAATTCCCCATCGAGATAGCAGGAGAGGTTTGCCTCGGCCTTGTTGCACAGCATGGCAGCGTTCATGTCGTTTCCTCGTATCCTCAGCGCCTCCGCACCGCGCGGAGCCGGCATAACCTTGTCCGACTACATTCCTTCATCCACATAAGATTGCAATTGCTTGCGCATCGCCTGGCGGCCGCGGGCCAGCCGCGATTTCACCGTCCCCAGGGAAATCTGCACGATCTGCGCCACCTCTTCATAGGAACAGGCTTCAATGTCGCGTAGTATCACCACCGTGCGGAAGGGTTCGGCGACCTTTGCCAGCGCGGCCTCGACCCGCGCCCGGACTTCTTCGTGCATGAGATCCTGCAGCGGTGAATCGCCGCCATCGACCAGCCACGCTTCCATGCCGCGGCGGTCACGTTCGCCATCGCCATCGGCGTTTTCGTTCCCCAGAGCGGGAGATTCAATGCTCAACTCCTGGCGTTTGTGGCGCACCCACCAGCGGCGCTGGTTGCTGGCCTCGTGGAGGGCGATGCGGTACAGCCAGGTCTTGAGCGAAGACTGCCCGTTGAACCCCTTGATGCCGCGCACGACCTTGAGAAACACTTCCTGGGTCACGTCAGAGGCGTCGGAAGGATCGCGCAACATGCGGTAGAGCAAACCGTAAATGGGGCCGTGATAGTGGGCGACCAGCCAGGAGTAGGCGTCTTCGGAACCCGCCTTGAGGTCGGAGACAATGGCGGCTTCTTCAGAATTGATGGCAGGGATTGCCGGCGCGGCGTCGACGCGCAAAACCTCAGGCTGCAGCTCGGCGGCTGCCATCTCTCCAAATCCGATCCCGCTGATCAGATGCGCCACGATGTGGCTCCCCCAAAGCTTCTGGCCTTATCTTATCCCTAAACCAGCTCATAAAACCGGTGCCTAAAACCAGTTTATGAAACCGGCGATGACTCTCGCCGTCAAATAACGCGTCCCATAATGCAATAGACGTAGCTGCCGCGATTTTGGTTCCCGAAAATATCCGTTCCCTGGAAATAACTGTTCTAAATAGATTAGGACCGGCGGGTCGCACTGGCGGCGCCGGCCTGCTGATATTTTTCCAGGATTGAATCCAGGCGGTCCTGTGCCCGCAGCACGAACTCAATGGCGTCGCGGGCGGCGCCGCGGCCGCCGGGGTGGCGGGTGATGAAGTGAGATTCGCGCAGCACTTGGTCACGGGCATTGGCGGTGGCGATGGCCAGGCCGCACAGCCGCATGGCCGGCAAGTCCACGATGTCATCTCCTACAAAAGCCGTTTGCGACCCTGATAAGCCGGCCTCGGCCAGAACCTCCAACAGCGCCGTGGCCTTATCGTGCGCCCCTTGCATTACGTAATCGAGTTTCAAGTCGAGCGCCCGCTGCTTGACCACGTCCGATTCGCGCTTGGTGATGATTCCGGTCTTGAGACCTGCCAGCCGCGCCAACCCAAACCCAATGCCGTCATGGGCGTGGAACCCTTTGGTTTCCACCATGCTTCCGTTACCCGGCCCCGGAAGGAACCAGAGCGTACCGTCGGTGAGCACGCCGTCCACGTCGAAGAGAATCAATTGAATAGGACGGGCGCGGGCTACAGCCGACTCCGCGGGAATTGCGGCATCATCATTATTCTTCCTGGGCATGGAGGGATTGTAATTCAGGAATTCGAGTGATTTTCAGAGTTAGGGTCTCAGCCAAACACGTTCGACGATTTTTAAGTGAAAACGGCATCTCGGGTGTCAAAGTTCCATCCGTCGGGTGTCGCTCGAAGCAACAGGCTTCAGAGTCCAGGTCACCTGGGTTGGCCGGGACATCAGCCCAAGTTTTATATGTTTTCCGCTAGTGGTTATCCCCTCTTTACCTGATGCCCCAGTGGGACAGAAGCACACGTCTATGAGCTTCGGTACAGAAGTACGCGTTTATGTCCTTTTATCTCCTTCGGTACAGAAGTACGCGGTTTACATGAATTGTCATTCCGAGCGAAAGCCGAGGAACCCTTTGTTTCCTTGACGCAAACTGCGCAGCCGGCCAAGGCGCAAATTCAAAAGGATCGACGCTCAGACTTTACGCGTAGCCTGCCGTTGACTCTAACGCCGCCGGCGTAGTGCTCCTGGTGAAGGAATTGTTTCCTTCCGGCTTTAAGCATGCCTGGAGGATTCCTGATTTGCCAGGGCAGATCAAAGGCAGGCTGCGCGTAGAACCAGTTCGAAGGCCGGGTGAATCCATTGATTCAGGCTGGGACTACTGCCGCTGTATAGGAAACAAAAGGTTCCTCGGCTGCGTTCGGAATGACAATTCATATAGAACGTGCGCTCTGCCACGGAGGATATATAAAACGGGCGCTCCGTTCCGAAGGATGTGTAAGGACCCGCGCTCTCTCTCGGAGGATATATAAAACCCCTTCGTGTCCGAAGACCCATAGGGGCGAATATTTGGCGAAAGGTCGATTTCGGACGTACAATTCTTTTCTAAATTATCTTTAGATCATGGTGACTGATTTCCCCAAGACGACTGGTGCAGAAGAACGTCCCCTGGCTTGGGCCCATCCCCTGGTCGAGGAATGGTTCATCACCCGGTTTGGCACGCCGACTGAGCCGCAGTGCGAAGGCTGGCCGCATATTCTGGCCAACCGTAACACCCTGATTGCCGCTCCCACCGGCTCGGGCAAAACCCTGGCTGCCTTTCTGGCGTGCATTGACCGGCTGGTGCGCAAAGCTCTCGCAGGGGAGTTGGGTGACCGCACCCAGGTGCTCTACATATCCCCGCTCAAGGCGCTGGGCAACGACATTCAGAAAAACCTGGAGATCCCGCTGGGCGAGATCCTGCAGATGGCGCGCCAGCGCGGCTTGCTGATGCCGCAGATCCGTACCGCCGTTCGCACTGGAGACACGCCCACGTCGGAGCGGCAGGCGATGCTGAAGCGGCCTCCTCACATCCTGGTGACCACTCCGGAATCGCTGTACCTGCTGCTCACCGCGGAAAAGAGCCGCGCCAACCTGCGCGAGATTGAGACCGTGATCGTCGATGAAATCCATGCGCTGGCCGACGACAAACGCGGGTCGCACCTGGCGCTCTCGCTGGAACGCCTGGAAGCTCTCACCCTCAGGCCGCCCAACCGTATCGGACTTTCGGCCACCCAGAAGCCCGTTGAGCTGGTGGCCGCGTTCCTCACCGGCATCGGCCGTCCGCCCGCCGTGATCGTCAACGTGGGCCACAATCGCACCATGGATTTCAAAGTGGAAGTGCCTCCGTCGGAACTGGGCGCGGTGGCTTCCAACGAGCTTTGGGGGGAGATTTACGATCGCATCGAAGCGCTGATCAAGGAGCATCGATCGACGCTCATCTTTGTGAACACCCGCCGCATGGCGGAACGCGTGTGCCACAACCTGTCAGAACGCCTGGGCGAAGACGTGGTCGCATGCCATCACGGAAGCTTGTCACGCAAAATACGGCTGGCTGCGGAAGCCAAACTGAAGTCCGGCGAAGCTAAAGCACTAGTTTGCACGGCGTCACTCGAGCTGGGAATCGATATCGGCTCGGTGGACCTGGTATGCCACATCTCATCACCGCGCTCGATTGCGGTGACGGTGCAGCGCATCGGCCGCTCCGGCCACTGGCGCGGCGCCATTCCCAAGGGACGAATGTTTGCCACCACCCGCGACGAGCTGGTCGAGTGCGCCGCCCTGGCCCGCGCGCTGAACACCGGGGATCTCGACCGGCTGTACATTCCCGAGTGCCCGGTGGATATCCTCGCCCAGCAGATCGTCGCCATGTGCGCCGTGGAAGAGTGGGGAGAAGAAGAACTGTGGCACGTGGTGCGGCGCGCCTATCCGTATCGCGATCTGGATCGCAAGGAATTTGAGGCCGTGCTGGACGTGCTGGCCGACGGCATCGTCTCCCAGCGCGGACGCTATGGCGCCCATCTGTTTCGCGACCGCATCAACGGGCGGCTGCGAGCGCGGCGCGGCGCGCGCCTCATCGCCATCACCAACGGCGGGGCCATTCCCGATAACGCGCTCTACACCGTCGTCTGCGAGCCCGAAGGCACGGTGGTGGGCACGGTCGATGAAGACTTTGCCGTGGAAAGCTCGCGCGGCGACATCATGCTGCTGGGGAATTCGAGCTGGCGGGTGCAGCGCGTGGAATCCGCCGGCCGCGTGGTGGTGGAGGACGCGCATGGCGCTCCCCCCAACATTCCATTCTGGCGCGGTGAAGCGCCGGCGCGCACCATGGAACTTTCCGCGGAGGTTGCCGGCCTGCGCCAGCGAGTCAGCGACCTGGCGCCCACCCTGGGGCCGGGAACGGTGGCCGGCAGCTTCAATCCATATCATCCCGAGGTGGTGGCTGCGCTCGGATTCCTGCGGGAGGAATGTGGAGTTGATCTTTCCGGCGCGGAACAAATTCTGCAATACATCATCAATGGACGCGCGGTGCTGGGCGCCGTCCCCACCCAGGAAACGATTATTGCGGAGCGCTTCTTTGACGAAGGCGGAGGCATGCAACTGGTGATCCACGCGCCGTTTGGCGGCCGCGTCACCAAGGCCTGGGGGCTGGCGCTGCGCAAGCGTTTTTGCCGGTCGTTCAACTTTGAGCTGCAGGCGGCGGCCACCGATAATGGCCTGAATATTTCTCTTGCCGAACAGCACAGCTTTCCTCTGGCTGACGTGTTCCAGTTCCTGCAGCCGGAAACCGTGGGCGAAGTTTTGCAGCAGGCGTCGCTCGATTCGCCGATCTTCGCTTCGCGCTGGCGCTGGGATGCGCAACGCGCCCTGGCCCTGCAACGCTTCCGCAACGGCAAGAAAATTCCTCCGCAAATCCAGCGCATGCGTTCCGATGACCTGCTGGCGTCGGTCTTTCCCCAGGCCGCGGCCTGCCAGGAAAATATTGTGGGCGACATCGAGATTCCCGACCACCCCCTGCTGCGCGAGGTGATGAAAGACGTGCTCAGCGAGGCCATGGACCTGGCCGGGCTGAAGTCGCTGCTGGAAAAAATCCAGTCCGGCGAAATTCGCTGCCTCTCCGTGGATACTCCCATGCCGTCGGAGTTTTCTCACGAAATTCTCAACGCCAACCCCTACGCCTATCTTGACGATGCACCGCTCGAAGAACGGCGCGCGCGCGCCGTGGAGATGCGACGCTCGCTGCCGGCGTCGATGCTCAACGATATCGGGAGGCTCGACCCCGCGGCTATCGCCGAGGTGCGCGGCGAAGCCTGGCCCGATGTCCGCGACGCCGACGAGCTGCAGGATGTGCTGCATACCCTGATTGCTTTGCCGGAGGCCATGGCCATGCCAGTGGCCCCTCACCTTGGACCTGTCAATCCCGGATTGTTGAACCAACCGCAGCCCGCCGATTCGGGGGGAGATTGGGAGCCGTACTTTGAGCGCCTCATTGCGCAGGGGCGCGCAATGCGGGTAATCGCCAGCGGAATTGCGTTTTGGGTTTCCGCCGAAAAGACCGCCGGTTTTGCCGCACTGCATCCCGGCGCCGAAATCGCGGCTGTCGCGAGAGTGGCCCCGGGTGCCATCTCGCACGACGATGCCATGCTGGCCATGGTCACCGGCTGGACGATGCATTGTGCTCCGGTTACGGCCGGCAGCCTGGGCGCGGCGCTGGGAGTGACCGCTTCCAAAATTGAGAAGGCGCTGCTGCGCATGGAAGCGTCGGGCTCCATACTGCGGGGACAGTTCGAGGGCTTCGGAGATCCGGCAGCCAGTTCACCCGCGACGACGTCAGGGGTGGCGGATGGCGCCGAATGGTGTGACCGCCGGCTACTGGCGAGGATTCACCGCCTCACGCTGGGCAAGCTGCGAAAACAGATTGAGCCCATCACCGCGGCCCAGTTCATGAACTGGTTGCTGGCCTGGCAGCACGTGGCGCCGGGCACGCAACTGAAAGGCGAACGCGGGACGCTTGAAATCCTGCGCCAGTTGCAGGGGTTTGAAATTCCGGCCAACGCCTGGGAGCAGTATGTGCTGGCCCGTCGCGTGGCCGGCTACGACGCCAGGCTACTCGACCAGCTTTGCCTCACCGGCGCAGCAGGGTGGGGAAGGTTGTCGCCGCATCCCGCCACCATCGCGCCGCATACCAATGGCGAAGATGCAAAGGCGGCGACTGAGAAGCGCACCAGCCTGGTGAAACGGTTCGCAAGGGGGGCGGCGCTGAATCCGGCAGGCAAAGAAAACAGCTTGCAGCCGGGCGGCAACGGACACAAGTCTTTGTTCGCGCTGCAGCCTTCGATGGCGCCGAATGGGAGTCCGGATTTCCCCATTCCTCATCAACCTGAGCCTGACCGTCCCGAGCCGATTAATCCCGAGCCCAAGCTGCCGCCTTTAATGGCCAAAGCTCCGCGCCGGATTGTGCCCACCAGCGTCGCTCCCATCACGTTCTACGTGCGCGATCAGGCCGACTGGATGACCCCGGACAAAGGCAAGACCCCGGGCAGCGTGGCCGAGGTGTTGGAGATACTCAGCCCCGGCGCGCGGGCGGTGCACGATTTTCTGCTCGGCAACGGGGCATCGTTTTTTGCCGACATCGTTCGCGCCACCGGCAAATTGAAAGCCGAGGTCGAGACCGCGCTGTGGGAACTGGTGGCCGCCGGGCTGGCCACCGCCGATGGCTTCGACAACCTGCGCACGCTGATTGATCCCGCTGTCCGGGCCAAGGGAAGCCGCAACCGTCCGCGGCATACCGCCGGCCGGTGGACCCTGTTGCAGACGCCGCGCGCCGCGGAAGTGCAGCCGGAGACAAGCCTGTCCGCGCCGGGTGCTGCGGAAGACCAGCGCTACCGCGCGGTCGAAGCGGTGTGCCGGATGTTGTTGCGCCGCTATGGAGTGGTATTCCGCGAGCTGCTGGTGCGCGAATCGATTCTGCCCAAATGGCGCGAGTTGCAGGTGGGCTTCCGGCGTCTCGAAGCGCGCGGAGAAGTTCGCGGCGGGCGTTTTATCAGCGGATTTCTCGGCGAACAATTTGCCCTGCCCGAAGCGGTCGATTCGCTGCGCCTGGCGCGCCGCGCGCCCCCGACCCCGGAATGCATCACCATCTCCGCGGCTGACCCGCTGAACCTGGTGGGAATCGTGGTTCCCGGCGAGCGCGTTCCCGCCATCTCCGGCCGGTGGGTGACCTTCCGCGCCGGAGTGGCGGTGCAGACGGCGGCGGAAGTGCCCGCCCAACTCTCGAACCTGGGGAACGAAACGCCTGTGCCGATGATGGCGCCCGGCGGGATTGCCGCGATGAGCCTGAATCCGGGCTCGGGCATTCCTCGCCTGCCCTTCGATGCGGCGGTTGCGAACGTTGAACCCGGGCCTCCCGGGTAAAGCAGGCTCGCGTTTCTACGGCTGGCGCGAGCGGAAAATACGCGCGCGTCAGCCCCGTCCATTAGACTGTTGCAGTGAGCGCCGACTCGCCAGCTTACGACCCTTCGCAACCGCTGGTTGAGGGCAAAGATTTTTATATGGAAGGCGGATACATGGTTTTCACCGCCGCATGGCTCTTGCGGCGCGGATATTGTTGCGAGTCAGCCTGCCGGCATTGCCCGTACGGTTTCAATAAGAACACTTCTGACAAACCTGAATGATGCCGTGGTGCGGCGATCATGTCCCAATTGACAGCCAGATTTAACGACGCGCTGCTTTACGCATCCACGCTGCACGCGACCCAGACGCGGAAAGGCGGCGGGGTCCCCTACATGGCGCACCTCATGGCGGTGTGCGCGGTCGTGCTGGAAGCGGGAGGAAACGAAGATCTCGCCATCGCCGCGCTGCTGCACGACGCCGTGGAAGACCAGGGC
>JBBSHD010000060.1:0-9238 GCA_038253455.1 Terriglobales bacterium
GCTGGTGGATAAGCTGCGGTTCGGATCGGATGGCGATTTGGGCCGGTGGCTGCCCTACGAGCCGGTCAAACGCGGCGACATTGTCGTATTCAAGTGGCCGGTCAGCCCGGTGCAATATTTCGTGAAGCGCGTGGTCGGCATTCCGGGAGACCGCATTCGCGTGGTCAATAAACGCCTGCTGGTCAACGACGTTCCTCCCCGCGAAAAATTCGTGGTCCACCAGCGTCCCTATCCCGATCCGTTCGCCGATAATTTTCCCGGCGAGACCACGGGAAGGTGGGCGCAGGACATGGATCACCACTGGGCCCATGACATGCGGCTGCACGTACACGATGGAGAATTGATCGTGCCCGCCGATCAATACTTTGTGCTCGGCGATAATCGCGATAACAGCCTTGACAGCCGATACTGGGGCTTTGTGCCCCGTGAAAACATCATTGGCCGCCCGCTCACCATCTACTGGTCAGCCAGTGTCGCCGATCCATTCCTGGAACACTGGCGCAATCGCGACGCTCCCAATGATAAGATTTCCCAATGGAAAAATTCCGTGGAAAGCTTCTTCCAAAACGCTCGCTGGGAGCGATCTTTTCGGCCGGTGCGCTAGCCGCCGGCCCTGGCTCGGAGAAATTCTGATTGGCCAAGAGTAAAGACAAGACTGCGCCAGCCACCACGGAAAAAGAAGAAATACTTGATGAACCCAAAGCGGGGGAAACTCCGCTGGAGTTCTTGACCTCCATGGCCCTGGTGCTGGTGACCGGGCTGTTCATCATCACGTTCAACCTGCAGGCTTTTGAGATCCCCTCCAGTTCCATGGAAAACACGCTGCTCATCGGCGACCATGTGTTCGTGGATCGCGTGACCGTCGCCCCGCCCAGTTCCTGGGCCGGCAAGATGATGCCTTACCGCGAGATTAAAGATGACGACATCATCGTGTTTCTCTCTCCCTCGGAAGCGGGCCTGTTCGTGGTCAAACGCATCATGGGAGTGCCGGGCGATCGCATTCACCTGCGTGATGGAGTGGTTTACCGCAACGGCAAGGCGCTGGACGAGCCCTACGTGGTGCACGGAGGCAGTTACGGTCCCTACCGCGACAACTTCCCATCCATTCCTCCATCCGAGTACAACCAGGTCACCCCCGAATGGACTAATGAACTCCCTAAAAACATCCAGGGTGACGACGTGGTGGTGCCTCCCGGAAATTACTTTGCTATGGGCGACAATCGCGACGTCAGCTATGACAGCCGTTTCTGGGGCTTCATTCCCCGCGCCAACATCATCGGCCGCCCCATCTTCGTTTACTGGTCTTTTAATACCCCCGCGCACCAGTATGAAAAAAGGCTGATGAGCGAGCGCATCGGTTTCCTCTTCCACGTGGTCCTGCATTTTTTTGATGAGACCCGCTGGAAGCGCACATTCCATTTCGTCCGCTGATGTCCGGGACACGTTCCAGCAATCCTCCGCAACTAATGTAGGCGCGTTTCCGACTTTCATGGCATTACCATCGCGCAAGACGACCCTGGCTTCCCTGTCGCTGGCCGCGCTTCTGCTGCTGGTGGGCTTGCCTTTTCTGAACCTCAACCGTTTTCGCGGACGGTTGGAGAGCGCCATCAGCGGGTCATTGAATCGCCGGGTCACGCTGGGGGACGTTCGCTTCCGCCTGCTGCCCACTCCGGCGTTCGACATTGCGAACTTCATCGTGGAAGACGACCCCGCGTTCAGCGCCGAGCCCATGCTGCGCGCCGAAGAAGTCATCGCATCCCTGCGCTGGACGTCCCTATGGCGTGGGCGCCTGGAAATTTCGCAGCTCAGCGTGCGCTATCCCAGCTTGAATCTGGTGCGGATGCGCGACGGGCGCTGGAACCTTGAGACCCTGCTGACCCGGGCCGCTTCGGTGAGCGCCGCACCCACCGCCAATACCCGGGTGGAAGACCGGCCGCGCTTCCCCTATATCGAGGCGGTCGCCGGGCGCATCAATTACAAATCCGAGCAGGAAAAGATGGTGTGGGCGGTCACCGACGCTGATTTCGCGCTGTGGCTGGAATCTGAAAACAAATGGCGAATGCGGCTCGAAGGCCAGCCCCTGCGCACCGACGAAAATTTAAGCGACGCCGGGCGGATTCGTCTCGACGGGCAGTTCGAGCGCGCCGCTACCTTGCGCAAAACCCCGCTGAATTTGACCATCCTGGTGCAGCACGCCCAGCTTGGGCAGCTCACCAAGCTGGCGTCAGGACGCGATCGCGGCTGGCGCGGAGGCGTGGACGCCGCCGCCACACTCACCGGCATGCCGCAGGACCTCAAGATTACTTCGCAGTTGCTGCTGACTGACTTCCGCCGCTACGACATCTCCACAACTGAGCAGATCAGAATGGATGTTCATTGCAGCGGTGAATTTCATTCCGGCTCTTCTCCCGGGGTGGGCCTGTTGCAGAATTATCTGGCGGCGGGCGAATGTGCGGTTCCCTCCGGCGGTGGAGAGATTCGCTTGCGCGGCGGCTCAGCCAATGGCCGCACCAAGCCGGGCAGTAGCGGCGTCGAATCTGAATTCATAAAAATCATGACCGCGGTTGCGACGAAATCGGAGGCTCCGGAAAGCAGTCTTACGGCAGCCGGAACAAGCCAAGCCCCGAAGCCTGATTCGCCTCTCGCGAGTGGCAGGTACCTGGTCGTGGAGGTAAAGGATTTTCCCATCTCGTCACTGTTGATGGGAGCCCGGCGAGTCAAGAAAGAGCTGCCGGCTGACCTTAGCGCGAGCGGGGTGATGAACGCAGCATTCAGTTTGCGACAGCCATCCGCCGGCGCCCCCCTTGATGCTTATACGCCGAGGGGTTGGACCGGGACAGGCGCCGTCACGGGATTGACATTGCGATCTTCCGTCCTGGGAACGAATCTCAGCGTGGGTAACGTGCCTATCACGATGAACCCTGGGGCAACGGTCGCGGTGGGCGCGCCTCGAGCCCCAATCAGCCGCGCCGGCAAGCGAAAACCCGTGGCAGTGGCGCGCGAAGGGGCCGCGGTGATCGCTTTTGAGCCGCTCGCGGAAGGGACGGGGAACTGTGTCGTGGTCGGTCCCTTGGCGCTGAGCTTGGACGGTCCTGCTCCTGCCACCGCGGCAGTCCAGATTACGCGGCCGGGCTTCCACTTGAATCTTCAAGGCGGTGCCGACCCGGCACGGTTGTTATCCGTGGCCCAGGCCCTGGGATTGCCGCGGCTTCCCCAAGGCTATCGCCTGGTTCCCAGGCCGCCGGCTGATTCCAAGACTGTACCCGCCGCTGGGATTTCGGGAGCCGCAGTCGCGCGTCCTCTCGTCGAAGTAGATTTGCACGTGGCGGGCGAGTGGGCAAACTTTGCGCCTCCACGGCTCCAAGGTTCAGCAAAACTTCACAATATTACCGCGGAAATTGCGGCAATCTCGAAGCCACTCGAAATTGAGTCAGGCACCCTCAACGTCTCGGCCGATGAAATATCCGCCAAAGATATGATCGCCGCAATTCCTGACAGCCACCTGCAGTTGGAAGGTTCAATCAACTTTCCGCGCCGGTGCGCATCCCCGCAGCTTTGCGTGATGGGCTTCGACATCAAGGCCGCACAGGTGGATCTTGATGAATTAAACCGGCTGGTGAATCCACGGTTGCGCGCTGGTCTGTGGTCGTATCTGCGGGCCTCGCTGCCCGGCTCGGGCCCTGGCCCTGCCGAACCCGCGGGGGTGTCAAATTTCTGGAAAGGACGGCGCGCCCAGGGCCATCTTTCCACCAACCGCCTGATCATTAAACTTCTCACCGCCAGCCAGGTCAGCGCCGACGTGGACTTGCAAGGCGACAAGTTGCTGCTGACCAACACCCGCGCAACCCTTCTCGGGGGGACTTACCAGGGCCAGTGGTCCGGGGACTTCTCGATGGATCCCCCGGTGTTCGACGGCAGCGGCGCCGCGCTAAATGTCTCATTAACGGAGATCGCCACGCTGATGCACGATGACTGGGCGACGGGCCCCGCTACGATCAACTTCCGCGTGACTTTTTTCGGCCGCGGCTTTGACGATTACAAACGCAGCGCCATTGCGGCGGTCGGTTTCAACTGGAAGAAGGGATTGCTGCGGCACGTAGTCCTCGATGGCGGCACACCTATAAGTTTTACCGAATGGGCAGGAAAGGCCGAGGTCGCAAACCAGGGTTTTTTATTCACCCCTGGCCGCATGCAAACTAAGTCAGGAACCTACACGGCCGAGGGCACCGCATCGTTCGCACGCAATATAAACTTCAATCTCGCGGGCGCAAAATCCAGGTACGCAATCAGCGGCACCCTGCGCCAACCAGTGGTCTTCCCGCCGCCGCAGGCGGCGCTTAAAACGACGCCGGTGGGCAAGCCGGCGCGCTGACCTTGCGTGCAGCCGCGCTTTTTTTGTTTCTGCTATTCGCCCAAACCTCTGCTTTTTCGCAGAATCAAGTGCGCTTGATCTAACCATGCGAGAACTGCCGAGTTAATCCGGCAGACCCTCCGGCGATCCGGCAACCGCCCTCAGCATCGCCGCACCGGAATCGCGGGCAAACCGCTTCTGCAAGCTTCGCGCCACGGGATTGGCGAATTTCGCCAGAATCGCCTGCGGCTTCGAAAACGCAAGCAGGTCGTACCAGACAGAGTCGTCCTCCTTCCGCCACTCCACCGAAAATCTTTCCTCGCCACTCTCAGCGTGATTAGCCAGCGTCCCATAGGCAAAGCCGAACCTCCTGGTGGCCCCATAGTCATCGATCACATAAACGATTCGAGACCCATTCAATGAAAAAAATCCCGAATGATTGATCAACACCGCGACGTCGGCGCCTTTGGAAATCGGCGGCTCCTGTCCATACACCCGCACCCATCCCAGGTTGAACATTTGCCAGTTGCGCAGGGCCAAAACCGCGGCGTTCCACGTGCGCTCCCCTGAGCCCAGGCGGATGCGGCTATGATCCACTGTGTAGCCTGCGGCAATGAGTAAGGCGGGAATTTCCAGATGGGTGGCACAAATTTCGCGATAAGAAAATCCCAGCTCCTTCTGCCGCTCCAGAAAGAGCGGCACTTCGGCCTCGGAAGGTGACTTGAAGAGAAACATAGCTGCCTGCTCCTACTCCTTTTTACCCGCAGTAATCACCGCGGAATTATTGCTGACATCAGATTCCGGCACGCTGCCATCATTGATCTCAAGTTGCAATGGCGTGTCCTGAACTTCAATGCGGACCACCGCCCGGTCGTGCCCTTTCACTAGGATACGGGAGCTGAATTCGCGGCCTCCGGTGATCACGGTCACCGGGACTTCCGCCGCGGCTGCGCCCAGGTTCTCCAGATTTCCGGTCACCAGTATCAATCCCCCGAGTATAGGGCGGGTGAAGACTGATTCCACGCGAAAGTCAGGAAGACCGCGGTCGCGATAGACCCAATCGTCGAAAAACCATTCCAGGCTACGTTTGGATTCCCTTTCGATCAGCTTCTGCATCGCCGCGGGATCGTTCTCCGCCACGGACTTGGCCGCCGCTTGCGCGGAATATGCGCGTAGCGCGCGCTGCAAAGATTCGTCCCCCACCATATCGCGCAGCATCCACCAAACGAACATGGCCTTGCTGCGGAAATACACTTCATCGCTGCTCTGCAACAGGCTTTGACCTGTCGCTTCACTTGCGCCTTGACCAATTTCAGGCTGCGCCAGCGCCAGTGAGCCCCTTCGGTCGCGCAGCATCTGCAACGCCGCCATGCGGCCACCCTGTTGCTCCAGCTCCAGCGCCTGCGCAAAGTGTGCCAGCCCTTCATAGATCCAGGGACGGCTGGAATAAAACAAACTGTGGGTCAGCGAATGGATGAGGGCCTGCTCCAGTTGCGCCTCAGGAATGGCCGCGCTGATCGGCGTAAAAAACATCGGGCCGCTCTCAAAAGCCGACGCCTTACCGTCCCCCAACTCGACGATTTCCATTTTCCGCCGCTGCGGTCCAAACCAGGTGGTAGCCAGGGGCAATAATTTATCCACCAGCTTGCCGTATGCGGCGGCTTCATTTTTATTCGGTCCGAGAAAGTGGATCAGAGCGGCAGCGCTATCAATGGTTTGATACGGGCCCACGACGAATGATGGGACACGATATCCCAGCGGCTCGTAGCTGTACTCGACCCCAGCCCCGTGGGCGCGGTTAGAGGAAGATGACTGCGCGTGATCACCGTTGGCGATGATCTGGTTTGCTGGTGCGCGGGGTCCGGCGGGGCCGGCAATCTCTCCCTCATCGAGAGCGAAGCTCACGCGCATGGAAGTTTGCGCCTCGCGCGCCCTCCATTGATTAAGAAACCGGAATACCTTGTTGCCATCCGACAGCAGGGCGGGCTCGATGGCCACCGGATACCATACCACCGATCCCACTCCGCGGACGCCGGAAAAACCGGGGCCGATGTGGTCCCAGTCGCTGTGCGTCGCTTCAGCAACCGGCGCGCCGATGCGCTGCAACCGGCTGACATCGAGGGGAACGAGGCCGGCATAGCCCACCTGCAAGGTGATCTCGCCGCCGGGTAGCACCGCGGGAGCGAGCGCCACCGATGCTATCGCCACCTTTCCTGAATGATCGATGTCTGAATCGCTGGTGGTCACGGTAAAAGGCAGCGCTTGCACAGCGCCCGACGAGGGCGCCAGTTGGATGGACGCCCATTTCAACGTCGATGAGATCTGCAACTCCGCGCTGCTTTGGGGGATGGAAGAATCATTGCGCAGCGTGATCTTTCCGCGCACCTCCAATTGTTTCTGGCGGGGACTGATTTTCGCGGCCAGCTCGTAGCGCGTGAACGTAAACGCTCCGTGCGCCCACGCGGGCGGCGCCGCCATCGCCGGCGGCGATGATTTAGCGGTAACACTCGCGGGGGGGGCCGCGGGCGGAAGGCTCTTCTGTATCTGGGCTTCGGCGGCAGCCATCGCGCACCATCCGGCGCACAACAGGAAGGCCGCAAAAGCGCGCACTCCGCCGCTCTTATTCGCCATCACCCTCCCGCCTTTTGGCCTGGCCGCGAACATCGGACTGGGCTATCGATGGCTTACGCCGCTGCCGCGCCACTTCGTACATCACCACCGCCGCGGCCACCGAGACATTCAACGACGGCACTTTACCCAGCATGGGAATGGAAACCAGAAAGTCGCAGCGTTCTCGCACCAGTTGATGCAACCCGTGTCCTTCGGCGCCCAGTACCAGCGCGCAATCCATGTTGTAGTCGATCTGGTCGTAGTCCTGGCGGCCACGCTCGTCGAGTCCCACGGTCCAGATGTTGCGGCGCTTCAATTCCTCCACGGTGCGGGACACGTTAGTGATTCGCGCCACGGGAATATGCTCCGAGGCTCCCGCCGATACCTTGGCCACCACTGCGGTAATGCCGGCGGCCCGGTTTTCCGGAATCAGGATGCCATCGGCGCCGGCGCCATCCGCGGTACGGATCACCGCGCCCAGGTTATGCGGATCCTCCACGCCATCGAGCACCACCACGAAGTGATGCCGGCCGCGCATGTGAGCAAGAATTTCTTCGAGGTCGGCATACGATTTGGAGTTCGCCACCGCGAGCACGCCCTGGTGGCCGCCATTTCCCGCAAGCTTAGTCAGTTCCTCGCGGCCCAGCGTGCGCACCGTAACTTTCGCGGCCCGGCAGCTCTCCATGATCTTGCGCAGCCGCGCGTCCTGGGCAGCGCGCGTCACGGCCACATACTCCAGCCGCTGGGGGCGCGACTGCACTGCCTCGCTCACCGCATGAATTCCGTAAATTACGTCCACTCCAAGCCCGCCATTTCTCAATGCTAAACTGAATTTATGAACGATGTCTTTATCGTTTCCGCGGCGCGTACCCCAATAGGCAAGTTTGGCGGCGCCCTGGCTTCGCTTTCCGCCGTCGATCTGGGCGTCGTGGCGTCACAGGCCGCAATCGCGCGCGCCGGCATTGCAGCGGCCCAGGTCAACGAAGTCATTTTCGGAAATGCGCGGCAGGCCGGTGGTGGGCCCAATCCCGCGCGGCAGATTTCCATTCGCAGCGGGGTTCCCCAGGAAGTGTCAGCTTATACCGTGAACAAGGCATGCGCGTCGGGCATGCAATCCATCGCCCTCGCCTGGCAGGAGCTGGCCATGGGCAATCATGAATGCATGCTGGCGGGCGGGGTCGAATCGATGTCCCGGCTGCCCTATTATCTCGATGGCGCGCGCTTTGGTTACCGGTTGGGAAACCAGCCGCTGGTGGACGGCATGTATCGCGACGGCTTCTTCTGCCCGTTGGCGGACATGCTCATGGGAGAGACCGCCGAAATATTGGCCGAACAGTACAAGATTGATCGGGAAGAGCAGGATGCGTATGCGCTGCGCTCGCAGCAACGTGCCGAACGCGCCATCAAGGCGGGCCGCTTTCGCGACGAGATTGCGCCGGTCACAATCGAAACTAAAAAAGGCCAGCAGGTTGTTGACACTGACGAGCATCCCTTCACCGGGGCCACCCTGGAAAAGCTGGAGAAGCTGCCCGCGGTGTTTTCCAAAACCGGAACGGTCAGCGCGGGCAACTCATCGGGCATCACCGACGGCGCGGCCGCCCTGGTGCTGGCTACAGAAAATTTTGTCCGCCGCAACAATCTGAAGCCGCTGGTAAAAATCCTGGGCGCCACCTCCGCCGGAGTCGATCCGCGCACCATGGGAATCGGACCCGTGCCGGCCATGCGCAAGCTCGAAGAAAAATACCGGGTGCGCGATTTTTCCCTCATCGAGCTCAACGAGGCCTTTGCCTCCCAGGTCATAGCCTGCGACCGGGAGCTGCACTTCGACCCCGAAAAACTGAATGTGAACGGCGGAGCGATCGCCCTGGGACATCCCATCGGGTGCACCGGCGCCCGCATCACCGTTACCTTGATCCACGAAATGCTAAAGCGCCGCGCCCCTCGCGGGGCCGCCACCCTGTGTGTAAGCGGCGGCATGGGCATGGCGCTGGCGCTGGAAAATGCTCAATAATCGCGCTTCGCCTCTCCGCGATTGGAACCATACCGCGCTTCGCCCTATACTGAACTCACATGCCACTTTCCGCGCTGATCGTCGATGACGAGCAACTGGCCCGCGATGAGCTCAGCTTCCTGCTGAAGTCGGTGGAGGGAGTCGAAGTTGTGGCCCAGGGCAAGAACTGCGTGGATGGCATAAACTTGGTGCGCTATCATTCGCCCGAACTGGTGTTAATCGATATACAGATGCCTGGACTCGATGGATTTGGGGTGATCATGAAA
>JBBSHD010000061.1:0-9228 GCA_038253455.1 Terriglobales bacterium
AGTATTTTTGCCGCCGAGGGTCTCTCCAGCCCGCGCTCGGTCCTCCTTGTAATTGGCTCGATGCAAGCGGCAGGAGTGTTGTTCTTTGGCTTCGTCTGGCACCTGGCGGGCGGACTGCAGAATCCAATTTTCCTGGTTATTTTTGTTCTTCCGGTGGTGGCCGGAAGCCTGGTGCTCGTGGGTTGGCAATCGTACGTGACTGCAATCCTGGCGGTGGCCACGGTCCTGGGCGTCGCTTTGATTGATGCGCCCGAGCTCCGCTGGTATGTCACCCAGGGCGGCTCGCCGCCGCGCTGGCTCACCGGCGTATTTTCGAGAATCGTGACCACGCCCCAGCCTTTCCCCGGCCTGAACCCGCCGCCCTCATATTTGTTTGCGCTCCTCACCTCATTCACCGTTCTCATTCTCACGGTCGCTCTAATGACCGAATCTGTGAGCTCCTTCCTATTTCGCCTGTATGGCCGGCTCGAGTCGTCGTCCACTGCATTGAGCAGGGCGGAAAGCCTTTCTTCCGAGGTCTTGCAGGCTTCCCCTTCGCCGGCCGCGCTGGTGCATGCCGATACTTTCATGATCGCGCAGGCCAGCCAGAGCTTCATGCACGAGCTGATGCTCCGTCCTGAATCGTTGCTGAACCAAAGTCTCTTTGACCTCGTAGAATTCACCTACCCTGACGTGATTGAGGATCTGATCTCCGGCGCCGGGGGAGAGGCGCCGCACGCGGTGTACTGGGTGGATGGCGAAATGCGCGTAGCCAAAGTTCGCGTCGATCTCATGAGTCTGGGTGGACATCGCTTCGCATACGTGAATATGCAGGATGTGAGCGATCTGCAAAATCTGCAAGCCGCTCTGAGTGCCGTGGATAGCGCATTGATCGTGATCGGCGCCCACCGCGACGTGCGTTATTTCAACCCGGCGGCGCATCACATGTTTTCTGACTTGGCGGCCGGCGTCGACGCGGCGATCCCGCTGCGGCAGGCCAACCTTCCTGAAGGATGGTGGGAACTGGGCAGCCGCACTCATCAAGAGCGTCGTGTTGAGTTCAATGGCGCCGCCTATGTGGCAAGTTGCGTTGCAGTCCGGCTTCTCGGAGAAACAGATGCATTCACTGTGCTGAATATTGAGAATGCCGGGCGGAATCGATGAGAACTTCGATGAGCACGCGCCCCCATCATTTCCCGTGGAGAAAAACCCTGGTGGGCTGCCTTGTCCTGTCAGCATTCTTCTCCCCTGCGCTGCATGCGCGGCCGCAAGAGAATGTGGTTGCTCATGCGCGGGACCTGGCCCGGGCGGGCGGGAAGGACCGGGCTGAGGCCCTCAGAATTTTGGAAGGGCGCCTGGCAGATCGCCCGGCCGACACCGACGCCCTCACCCTGTATGGGATCGTGCTCTCGTGGGAAGCAAGATATGACGATGCGCGCGCGCAATTGACTCGCGTCCTTGATAAGAACCCGGCTCATGGTGACGCGCTGCCCGCGCTGATCAACGTGGAACTCTGGTCTGGACACCCGGAGCGTGCCCAACAGTTAGCGCGTGGCGCCCTGACATTCCGACCTGGTGATCCAAACCTGCTATTTTTTGAGGCTCAAGCCCTGGAGAATATGCACCGGGAAGCGGAGGCGGCCAAAGCTCTTGATCGAATTATAATTTTGCAGCCGGAAAACGAGCAGGCCCGGAAAATGCGCCGCTCGATTCAGGAGAGAATGCAGATCCAGGATTCGGCCCTCAGTTACTCTCCCGCTCCCCCCAACAGTACCCCCAGCACGCTTTCCGTCGCGGTCCAGTCAAAGCCCGGGTCCACTGCCGGCCTCATGCCTCCCCCGTTCACGGTCGCCTATGGATTAGGCTGGTCCGGAGGCCAGGAAGATTCTGATTTTGCTCTCGCAGCCACCCCGGGAACGGATTCATTGATCGTCGCCGGTGAGTGGAACCACTTCGTTCCGGCCGTGAATGGAGGAAACGGGTCGGTTGACTGGGTGCACGCCGGTGAGAACGGAAGAACGTATACCGCAGGAGTCGCGGTCTTCTCCATTGCGCAAAGCCACTGGGCTTTTGGCCGGGGTGGCGCTTCATTTCGCCCGCGACCGCGATTCACCCTGCAAGGCCAGGCCAGCGTTGGCGGGGGAAGCACTCCCGGCGCCGATTTTTATTACCAGATATATGAAGGCGGCCTGTCGTATAAAGTTTCGCAACGGCTGTATCTCAAATTCGCCGATGAGTATCTCCGCATCGCCGCCACCCACGGCAGCCTGCTCAAGACAGGAATCATCTTCGTGCCGGGGCGGCGTTTGGCCACAGACTTTACGTATGCTCACTCCGTCGGAGGAAATGTCGGCACGGAATTCTTCGCGGGCAGGTTCGATGTCAACGTCAGAAAAATAACCGTATTAAGTGGCTTTGCCCTGGGCCGGGCCACGCCGGAAATTTTCAACGTGAACGTCGGCCGCGCGCCACTCCAGCGGGATCTCCGGGAAGGGTTTATTGGCTTTCGCGCTCCCTTGTCCCGTTTCGACCTGACAGTGGTTGCCGATGTTTTGAATTTGGAAGCGACACACAAGAGATCGTTGACTGTGAGTTTGAAATTGCCGATCCGAAAGCAGTGAATTGAAGCTCTTTATGTCAAAAAGGAACCCGGCTCTTGTACCGGTAGCCATCCTCATCACGATCGTAATCCTGGCCGGGGTTTCGCTGATAAAACTGAACGTGCAGCGACGGATGGCGGAGCAACACGCCGCGGCAACGCAACTCGCCGAAACATCAGCGTACTCAATCGAACAACAGATTGCACATGAGTTTGCGACCGTCGAGAACCTCACCGCCGATTTGAGAAGCCGCGGGTCGGTGGAGAATTTTTCGGCGCTTGCCGCGGCCAGCGCCCCTGACACCGACGAGCCTGGACTCTTTCTGGTTTCCGGGGGCAAGGTAACCTCCCGCTTCTCCTCTACAGATAAGACAGCGACTTGGGTCGACCTGCTGGCCACGGGATGGGAAGTCAATTCTGATATCGCCGCCGCACTGCCGCAACGTCCCGAGTTGCTGAATCCTGTGCGGATTGCGAGCGGCGAATGGATCGCCATCATCCGCGAGCCGTTGGTTTTAAGCACGCCTTCCGGTACTCGCCACTTTGCGGGATGGGTGGCTGCTTCGGTTCCATTGGACAATCTTCTGCGTTCCGCCGGCTTGGACAAGCTTGCCGGCGCGGGATTCAACTGGGAGTTCTCTTATTACGCAGCCGATCATTCGCAGCCACACAAAGTTTCAGGCTCCGCCGATTCCGATCTGGAGGCGCCCATCAAACAAGTGATTCATTCGACACACGACCGCTGGTTCCTTGCCGTGGCGCCGGCAAATGGCTGGCTCCCATGGCGGCTCCTGGTCTCGAATGGCATGCTGGTGGCGATATTGGCGCTGTTCGCGGGCGTTCTGGCCCATGACTTGGCGCAACGCCCGGAGCAGCTGCGAGTCGCGGTCATGGGTCGCGACCAACGCCTGCGAACGGTCAACCAGAGGCTGAGTGAAGAAATTCAACAGAGAGAGGAACTGGAGAAGCAATTTAGCCATGCCAGCTTTCATGACGCGCTCACCGGCTTACCCAACCGGCGCTACTTTATAGATCGATTGCGCCGCGCGCAACAGCGCGTGCGCCAGAACCCGGGATACTTCCTCGCCGTCATCGTTCTCAACTTTGACAGGTTTAAGAACATCAACGATAGTCTGGGCCCCGCGGCCGGAGACGAGCTGCTGACCCAGGCGGTCCGCCGGTTCGAAAGTTGTCTGCGGCCGGAAGACCTGGTGATTGCGCGTTTTGCAGGCGACGAGTTTGCCATGCTTCTGTTCGATATCGGATCGACGCAGGTTGCGTTGTCTGCCGCGGAACGATTACAGAACACGCTCGCGGAGCCCTTCAAAATCGGTGAGCGAAACGTCTTCACCACCGCCAGCATGGGAATTGCCTGCGTAACATCGGGCTACGAAGACGCCGAAGAACTGGTGCGCGGCGCGCATATCGCACTGTCCAAGGCCAAGACTGATGGGCGGGCGCAACGTGTGGTCTTCGACCCGGCCACGCGCGAGCAGCTCGTGACCCGGCAGCAATTGGAAACCGACCTGCACCAGGCTATCGAACGCCAAGAATTTGTTCTCAACTACCAGCCCATTATTTCCCTCGAAACCGGGATCATCACCGGCATGGAAGCTCTGATTCGCTGGCGGCATCCGTTGGAAGGGTTGGTCCCGCCCGACCGGTTCATCTCCCTGGCTGAAGAAACCGGACTGATCGTTCCCATCACTCGATGGGTGCTTGGGCAGGCGTGTACCCAGGCGCGCATCTGGCGCGAGCGATTCCCCAGCGAGGTTGATTTCTACATCAGCGTCAACCTGAGCGCCCAGGATTTTCGCCAAGCCGATGTTTGCGACTATATCTCCGCGGTGATCGCCGAGCACGGCTTGCCGCCAGGGATGTTGCGGCTCGAGGTCACCGAAAGCATCATGATCGGCAATATCAATGTTGCCAGCGAATTGATATCCCGCCTGCGGTCAATGGGAATCCCACTGTTGCTGGATGATTTCGGCACCGGATATTCTTCTTTAAGCTATTTGAACCGCTTTAAGTTCGATTACATCAAGATCGACCGCGCATTCGTAAGCCGCATTACAAGTGCCAGCCAGAACGTAGGAATCGTCAAGGCAATCGTCCATCTGGCTCAGGATTTGGGAATCAGGACCATCGCCGAAGGCGTGGAAACCCTGGAGAATAAAGATAATCTAAGGTCCCTCGGGTGCGACTTCGGCCAGGGCTACTACTTCTCGAAGCCGGTAGCAGCCGAAGTGGTGGAAAAGCTATTGCTCGCCCGGACCCGCTGGTAAAAACAAGAAGTGAATCAATACGAATACGAATCCTGTCCTTCGCCAAAACTAGAAGCGCCACGAGCAGTGGCCTGGGAGCCACAGTGCTGAAGTCGTTCTTCTGAGTTTAGAAGGAACTCTCCGTCTGTGGTTGAGATCCTGTCTCCGGTTCGGGGTTCTCGGCTTAAATTCGGTTCAGGTCTTCCAGTCATTCGACAATCGCTTCTCCCGAAGGTCCCTTCCCGACCATGATGAGTACGAGCGTGCTCTGCCCTCGCGGCGATGGGTTAGTCATGGTGAAAATAGAAAAGGTTCCCATCCAGATCCTTTACGGTGAACTGCCGCAATCCCCAGGGTTTTCTTTCCAGGGGATCCACGACGTTGGCGCCTCGCGACTTCAGTTCCTGGTAGGACGCGTCGATATCTTCAGCGAATACCCAGTGGACGGCAGGTTCGAACGGCGGCTTCCTCTTGCGAAAGAATATCGCCACGTCACCGCGTGATACTGCCCCAATCTCTTTGCCTGGGTAAAGCCACGCGATTTCAAAACCGAGTGCATCTCTGTAATGTTCTTGTGCGCGTTCGACATCAGCGACCGGCAACTCCCCCACGGGATGTCCAATTGAATTAATTTTCTCTTTTTCTTCCATAAAGAATCTCCTTGCTCTCATTTATGTATCAAGACCGCCCAGTTTTAACCATTCGCCGGACATTTTTTCCTCTTACGTATCTCTCCGGGCCCCAACCCTGTTCGCGCGGCTTATCTGTGCCAATGGTACCTCCGCTGGTTTGAAGTTATAATCGCCCCCAGCTATGACGCTGGCTGCCGGTACCAAGCTAGGGCCTTACGAGATCGGCGCGCTGCTCGGCGCCGGTGGCATGGGAGAGGTGTATCGGGCCCGTGACACCCGTCTCGAACGCACCGTTGCCATCAAAATTCTGCATTCGCATCTCTCCTCCAACCCCGATTTGAAACTGCGTTTCGATCGCGAGGCCCGGTCAGTTTCCGCGCTTAATCATCCCCACATTTGCGTGCTGCACGACGTGGGGTCGCAAGACGGTGTCGACTTCCTCGTCATGGAATATGTGGAAGGCGAAACCCTGGCGCAGCGATTGGCCAGGGGACCGCTGCCGCTCGGCCAGGTGCTGAAGATCGGTTCGGAGATCGCTGTCGCGCTGGACAAAGCTCATCGCGCGGGTATCACCCACCGCGATTTGAAACCGGCCAACGTGATGCTGACCAAGTCGGGCGCCAAGCTTATGGATTTCGGTTTGGCGAAGGGCGCCGGCGGCATCGGTGGCGCGCAAGGCCCGGCGCCGCTTCTTAGCGCGGCTGAGACCCTCGCTTCCCCGTCGCCATTGACTACCGCGGGCACTATTGTGGGCACCATCCAGTACATGTCGCCGGAACAGATCGAGGGCAAGGAAGCCGATGCCCGCTCCGATATTTTCGCCCTGGGCGCGGTGCTGCATGAAATGGTCACCGGCAAACGCGCGTTTGACGGAAAGTCGCAGATCTCGGTTGCCTCCGCGATCCTCGAAAAGGACCCCGAACCCATCAGCTCGATTCTGCCTTCGAGTCCGCCGGCGCTCGACTTGTTGATTCGAACCTGCCTGGCCAAGGACCCTGACGCGCGCTTTCAATCAGCGCACGATTTGATGCTGCAGTTGCAGGCGATCGCGACCGGCTCGGCGGAATCAAGGCGGCCCGAACCCGGCAAGCCACGCGCCCGAGAGAAATCGATGTGGGCCGCCGCTGCTCTGGCTGCGATCATGCTGGCTGCGCTTTGCGGTTATTTTCTCGCTCCCCACGGACAAAATGCCGGCATTATGCGCGTATCCATCGAAGCCCATGAAGGTTTCGCGATTGATTTCACCGGGGACTACAGCGGCCCACCCACTCTGTCACCGCAGGGAGACAAGCTCGTCTTTAGCGCGCATGGACCTAACAGCGCAAAAGCTTTGTGGGTGCGCTCGTTCGATAATTTTTCGGCCCATCGCCTGGAAGGCACCGATGGGGCCTATGCCCCATTCTGGTCGCCCGAGGGCAAATACATCGGTTTCTTCGCCAACGGCAAACTCAATCGGGTTGCAGCGGCGGGCGGGCCGGTAACCGAATTAGCGGATGCTCCCAACGCGCGCGGCGGCTCCTGGGGCGTGGGAGATGTGATTATCATGGCCCCGGACATAGGTGGACCGATCTTTCAGGTAGGCGCCAATGGCGGCAAAATACTCCAGGTGACCAAACTCGATGTGAGCAAGCACACCACCCATCGCTGGCCCTGGTTCCTACCGGACGGCAAGCATTTCCTTTACCTGGGCACGAATCATAATGGAGGCCGGGTGGAGGACAACGGTATTTACTTTGCTTCGCTGGACGGCAAGGAGGAACGGTTGGTGGCGCCCACCGATGCCGGCGGCGCCTATGCGTCGGGATATTTGCTCTTTCATTCAGGAAACGCACTGATGGCGCAGTCCTTCGATCCCACTTCGGGCAAGCTTTCCGGCGAAGCCTTGCCGGTTGTCTCCAGGATTCAACACGATTCGGGCGTGTGGCGCACGCTGTTCTCCGTCTCCCAAAACAACAACCTGGTCTTTGAATCAGGAACTGCCGAAGCGGCCGGCACCCAACTGGTGTGGTTCGATCGCAGCGGCAAGAAGTTGGGCCAGGTGGCAGAGAGAGCGCCATACATGGATCCGCGGCTTTCGCCCGATGGCAAGCGGCTGGCAGTGAGCTTTGGCGATCCGCAGCGCGAGATTTGGATGTTCGGCCTCGATCGCGGCATCAAGACTCGTCTCACGTTCAGCCAGGCGATGAGCGGAGCCAAGATTCAGCCGGCATGGTCGCCCGACGGCAAGACCATAGCGTTTATGGCGTCGGTTGCCGCTTCCGGCGGAAACAACTCGGTCATCTTGTCGCGGCCCGCTAGTGGGGGCGCCGAAAAAGTAATGGCCGGTAACGGGCCAGAAGATTCCAAGCCTGCAAGTACGCGAGGTTACCGCTATCCCGATTGGTCACCGGACGGACAATTTTTTACCTACATTCAAGGGGATGGACCCATGGGGGCCGCCTTATACGCCAAGCCCCTTACCGCGAACGGGGATCCGTTTGTGGTGGTGGCGCCGGCTTCCCCACAATCGAACATTACTTATTACCGAATTTCTCCTGATGGCCACTGGGTCGCTTACACCTCCAACGAATCCGGCCGCCAGGAGGTTTATATCGCGCCCTTTCCGAAAGGCGAAGGAAAGTGGCAGGCCTCAACAACCGGAGCCAGGTTTGCCGCCTGGCGGGGAGACAGCAAGGAGCTCTATTTTTCGTTGCTCGGTGATCAGTATGCGGCCTGCACCATTAGCGCTAAAGGGAATGAGCTTGAGATCGGCACCCCAAAGATATTGTTCAACGCCAACCCCACTGCGCTGGGCGTCGATTTCGATGTAACCTCCGACGGTAATAAGTTCCTGGTGAACGTGGCCAGCGATGAAGCTCCAGCGGCCGTGCAACTGGTCATGAACTGGAATGATGAGTTCAAGAAGAAGTAACGTTCGCAGTCTGGATACCTTCTCCCAGGAACCTGATACGGCTCGAAAGAACCACCCTCAAGGTTTCACTTGCGGGAAGACAGATACAAATCCGCAAGCTGAGCCATCAAAGCCGCGGGATCGAGATCAGAGCGGTTGCCGAGCACGATGATCGTCAGGCCCTCTTCGGGGAAACGTTCGATTCCGGTTTTAAATCCGATCGTATCGCCGTAATGCCACGAGCGGGCGTGTCCTTTATACCTGTCAAGAAACCATCCGAAGCCGTATGAAACCGGTTTGCCGGCCTGCGGATCGGAATCGCCAGGGCCGCTGGCCCAGTGCGGTGGAGAGCCGTCAGCCAGCTTCACGGGTGTCAGGCCGGGCTGCATTTCTCTTGCGGAAAGAAGAGTATGGCGCGTCAGTGCGTCGTCCCACAACGCCAGGTCTGCAAGGTTCGAATAGACGCCGCCGTCGCCGAGGGTTGCCGAGGTCGAGCTTTGATCGGTTTCTCGCAACGCGCCGCCCTCTGCTTTCGAATGACCATAGGCCCGCGTGGCCACTTCGCTGGTTCCTCTGATATAGGCGACCGTGTGCTTCATCCCCAGAGGGTTGAAGATGCGATGGCGAAGGAAGGCCGCAAACGGTTCTCCCGAAATTTTGGCTACCACCAGGCCCAGCACCACATAACCCGAATTGCTATAAGACCACTGCGTGCCGGGAACAAACTTGCCGCGATTCTCAGCTTCCAGCAGGGTGAACACTTCGTTGTCCTGGATTTGCCGCGTCTCGCTCCATCTGGAATGTCCATCCGAAGATGCATGCTCCATCAAATCTTCATAGTCAGGAAGTCCGGAGGTATGGTTC
>JBBSHD010000062.1:0-9092 GCA_038253455.1 Terriglobales bacterium
CAGGTAAATTTCCGCACAGGCAACAACGTGTAAGGGTAAAACGGCGTCTAACAGACTAGAGGTCAAAATCCTCATTTTTGCCTCTTTACAGGAGTCCCAATGAAACCTCGAATCAAAATTTCCAATTTTGTGCTGGTTTTGCTCGTGGCAGGTTTGTTGCAAGCCACTGCAGCCGCACAGAACACCAGCACCTATTACCGCCAGGCCTACGATCAGGGCTTCCAGGCGGCGCAGGCTGACGCCAATGCCGGCCGCGCCTACAACTACCAGACCGCTTTGGTCACAGCCGGGGGACTCTCCGGATTGAGCCGCGATTACCGCAGCGCGTTCCAGGCAGGTTACCAGGACGGCTACTACAACCGGAACAACGCGCAAAACAGCGATTACTACTACAATCGCCATCGCCACAACAGTGATTGCAACGAGAATGGATCTCCGGGACAGCGCGGGACTGATTTCAACTGCCGGACCCGGCACGACAACGGCCAGCATAAGGGCTGGTACAAGAACCATGGCAACAACGGCAATGGCAAGGGAAACGGCAAAGGCCATGGACGTGGGCACGGCAACGGCAAGCACGACGAAAACGACAATGAGCGTGACTAGGTAAATCGACGGTCCTAAGAGAAATTGGCCCCGGGCAAAATTGCCGGGGCCTTTTTTTTGCTGCGCGAGCGGTGCCGGCTGACCCAGGAGTTTCGCCTGCGACCGCTGGCTTGTGCCTTCCCCTTTCAGACCTGCGGCTGTATATCTTCTGTCATTGCGGCAAGCGCAAAAGTGGTATAACCTCGCCTAGATTAGGGCTTTCCGGGTTCCTGAACTTTGCGACGGCGGCACGCCGGGCAGAGGTACTGTTACCTTTGTAATCTTACCGGCAGGTTCCAAAGCTGGTTAGAATTGACAGTTAAGTGAAGCCTCGGGGGGAATACCCTGGTCCGGCGAATTAACGCACACCATCTGGCCAGCATTGAGTTAAAGGCAACGAGGTAAAGGTGCAGTCGAGACACCATGAGAAGCGAAATTCCCGCCGGTCAACCGCCGGTTTTACCATGATCGAGGTCTTGATCGTGCTCGGAATCGCCCTGGTGTTGACGGCGCTGTCCCTTCCCATGATTCTTACCGCGCTGCACACTGCTCACCTTCGCAAAATTGCGGCCAACTACGAAGGCATCCTGCAGAATGCCCGCCTCCGGGCGGTGCAGGACAACCGGTTCTATACCGTGCGCAGCGGCCCCGCCGGCGGGGGCGCCAGCGTGATTTATGCCGATATTTATCCGCAGAATGCCGACGGCACCTCCGGCAGCGGGAGCTTTACCACCAACGATCCGGCGGCGGAAATGCCCTCCGATGTCACCGTGAACACCGGCGCTCCCATACAGAGTGCGCTGGCCACACAGGCTGGATTTACCCCTACCGTGGTGGACAACTCCACCACGTTCGCCGCATTTAACGCCCGCGGCCGGCCCTGCGCTATTTCCGGCTCGGCATGCAGCGACACCGGCGGCGTGGGATTCGTAATTTTCTTGAACTCAGCGATCACGGGGTCCTGGGAAGCGATTACCGTAAGTCCCGGGGGCCGGATTCGCACGTGGGCCTATGAATCCGGTGGCGGAGGGCTGTGGTTTGCGCTGTAACTACCACCACCCCGAGGTCAAGCGTTTTTACTAAACGGAAGCTGAAACAGCGGCAGGTCCTTCATGAGATACATTCGCAAAAAATACCGGCAGCACGGACTCACGATCATCGAATTGATGCTGGCTCTGGCCATTCTTTCGATTGGATTGGGCGCGTTGAACGTATTGTTCATTACCGCGATGGTGACCAATAATCGCAACAAGCAGGACACGCGGGCGACCATGCTGTCGCAACTGGTGCTGGAAAAACTGATTGCGGAACCCGCCTACGACAGCGCCAATATCACCCTGGTCGATTGTGCGGGCACAACCTGGACGATTGCCACCGCGGGTGCGGCCAGTCCCGGCGCCGGGGCCAGTATCGATATGAGTTCCAGTAGCCTGGCCTATGGCAACATCGATTTCACCCAGGCTTACAGCTCAATCACCGCCAACTACAAGATGGATTATGTGGAATGCGGGGCCAACGGCAACCAGACCACTCATGAAATCCGGTGGAATGTGATCACCCTCAACAAGAACGCGCGGCTTGTGACCGTGGCGTCCCGGCAGTATGGCGGGGTACGCCGGGGCGCGGCATTTACAATTCCGGTCACGTTGCGCAGTATCGGCGGGCATTAAATGAGAAACTATCCCCACCCACACCGAACCAGGCGGCTTGGCCAGCGAGGGTTTTCATTACTGGAGATGATGATCGTCGTGCTGATACTTACGGTCGTGACCGGCATCGTCGTGGCTGGCCTGACTCGGTTGCAAGTTCGCAACAGCGTGGAAACGTCAAACCTGGATCTTACCCAGGAGACCCGCTCGTTCATGGACCAGATGGTCCGCGACTTGCACGAGACCGGCTATCCCACTACCACGATGTACACCACTTCCACCACCAGCGATTCCACGGTGGCGGTTGGATTGGTGCAGATCACAGCCAACCTGATTCAATATGAAGGCGACCTTGACGGCACCGGCGTGGTACAGTCGGTGACCATCAAGCTGGTGCCCGGGGCCGGAGGCGCATGCCCCTGCACGCTGCAACGCGGCTCGGTAAACAAGGCCACGGGCAGCCCCATGTCCCAGGCTACCCCCAGTTTTTACATCGGCGCCGAAAACGTGATCAACAGCAATTCGGTCTATGCCATTAGCGGGAACACTCCGCGCGGCCCCTCCAATGACACCGTATTTGCCACCTACAAGCCCTCCCCTGTGTTCGCCGCCTACGACGTGCACGGCGCCGCCATCACTCTACCTCTGGACATCACTACCATAGGCCCCCCCACCATTAAATCCATCAAGACCATCACGGTGACCATCACCGTTCTTTCCCCCAACATCGATCTGCAGCAAAGAACGGCGCCGGTGATCTCCATGCAATCCGAGGTCAGGATCAATAACTAGCTTGGGACGGGAACCATGATGAAACAACATCGCAAAAATCAAAAAGGCATTGCCCTATTGTTCAGCCTGCTGGCGCTGCTGATTTTGTCAGCCATCGCCGCCAGTATGATTTTCATGAGCGGAACCGAAACCTCGATCAACAACAATTACCGGCTGGAGCAGCGCGCCTACTTTGCCGCTCTCGCGGGAGTGGAAGAGGTCCGTGAGAGACTTAGCATTAAAGGGTCGCTGACCTTGCCCACCGTGCTTCCCACCACCACGGGAGGGGTGCTTTACGTCCTCAATCCAGCCGGCGCCTCTGACGTGGTACAGCCCTGGAACACCGCCAACAAGTACTTTGACGCCGAACTATGTCACGAAAACTTTTATATCACCCCCGCGAACCCGGGAAACGGGGTGCGCTGCACGTCAACTCCCGCTGGCGGGGCCTGGTACACGACCACGGCCAGCATCGCACCTTTCTACAATACCGCGGCAGCGCTCGACTATAAGTGGGTGCGAATTACGATGAAGGAAAATGGCACCCGCGCGCCTTATTATGTGAATGGCAGCAGCGCCGCCGGCACCTTGAATACCATGGTGTGCTTTGCCGATCCCGGCAAGGAACAGGTGCTGGTGTCCGGCAGCACCTGCCAGGACCCGGTCCACCCGGTGTACATCGTAACCGCGCTGGCGGTCACCCCCACCGGCTCGCGAAAAATGGTGCAAGCCGAAATCGCGCAGCCTATTATCGGTCCGTTTCCGGGAGCGCTGACCCTCGATGGCCCTGGCGCTACCGCATCTTCGCCTTCATCTTCCAGTTTTGGCATCACGGGAACCGACACGGGAGTATGTGGCTCCACCGTCAATCCGGCGATTGCCGTTGACGGAACTCCATCTTCCATTTCTTTGCGCCGGGCTGCGAATTACACGGGAACCGCACCCCCTTCCCCCCCCATCGTGGCTGGCGCATCAGTGATCGACAACTCATCCACCATCTCTCCCAACCTCTCCACCCCCTCAGCCATTCAGACTCAGATCAATAACATCACTACAGTGGCCGACCAGGTGCTCACCGGCCCAGTCACCGACCCTCCGGGGGGGACCGCTGCCGCGCCGCTGATCACGGTAGTGAATGGCGATCTCACCCTATCCGGGGGCTTCACCGGGACCGGGTTGCTGGTAGTGACTGGAGTGTTCAATACCAACGGCAATACAATTTTTAACGGGGTGGTCCTGGTGGTCGGCAAGGGGATTTGGACCTCATCCGGCGGGGGCACCGGTGTTTTCAATGGAGGTTTCATCATCGCCAAAATCTACGATCCGGCGGGCGCTTTGTTACCCTCCCTGGGCGCTCCCACCTGGGATTGGAGTGGAGGCGGCACTAACTCCATCAATTACGATACTTGCGCCATCGACAACGCCATCAGCAGAATTTACTTCAACAATATCTCCACTCACGAACCCTTGTATTAACCACCTGGTTGCAATCAACACGGGTATTAACAAGTGATGCCGCCGGCGAATAGCCTGCGGCATTTTGCTGTCAATGTTAGAAACTTTCAACGACCTCTCGGGTTTGCACTGACGGAACCTGAACTTTCAGGTCAGGAGGATTCAGCATGCGAAACAAGAAACAGTACTTCATACCCCTGGTGATGACTGCCGCCATCGGACTCAGCACCCTGGGCATCAGCCAGACCATCCCGGCGACTACCACCACGACTACCACTACCCCCACCACCACCGATCCTGCCGACGGCAAGAAGGACATCAAGGGCGATCGCAAGGATTTGAAGGGTGACAACGCTGATTTGCGCAAGGACAAGAAGGACATGAAGGCCGACCGCAAAGCCCTGAAAGCTGAGCGCGCCAAACTGAAGGCCGACAAAGCCGCCGGGGACGCCGCCGCCGTAGCCGCTGACAAGGCCGCCCTGAAAGAAGGCCGGGAAGACATGCACGCCGACAAAAAGGACATGAACAAAGACAACCGCGATCGCAAGAATGACCGCCGCGACCTGCGCCACGATCGGCGCGCTCGTCGCAGAAAGTAAACTTAGAACTTGTCATTCAGGGGCAGAGAGATTTTCTCTCTGTCCTTTTTTATGCGCCGTCCTGACCGGCCCCGGTCATACGACCGCTGCGCACTGAATAGAGCATTTTCATAGTTGATCATCTGGAGCACCCAGGCTTTCCTCTTTCGGCCGCCCTGTGTTTCAACTTAAACGAAGGTCTTGAGTGTTGGTGGGAGCAGCGGACTTCAGAGTCTGTGTCACCCAGCTGGGCTGTTGCTTGTGTGAGTTTTTGCTCTTCGGTGGGAGCAGCGGCCTTCAGGCCTTGAGGAGTTTTCCAATTCGGTCAATAGAAATCTCTCGACCGGCATTACCATCGCACATTGGTGGGAACAGCGGCCTTCAGGCCGCTGATCAGTAATCTTCAGGAAAAGGCTTTAGCCGCGGCGCATTTACCCGCCTTACCAGAAATGTCAGTTTAAGATGACCGGATGCAGTCCATCGCAACTACATTCGCAACAATCCGGTACGAACGGGTTTAGTGATCTCGCCCGAGAGGTTGGCCGCCTCCTCAGTCATCACCGATGGCCCGCCACCGGGGCTTAAAGCCCAAAGCAATGCGGACCACCGGGACATCAATCACGACCGCAGGGACATCAGGCACGACGTGCGCAAACGTCATCGCCGCGCGGTCAAGCGCGACCGCAGGAAAGACCGTCGCGAAAACTAAGCTGGGTTCGCATTAGCGGCGGAAAAGAAATTTTCCGCCCTTTTTTTGCGCATGCGATTTGTTCCTTATCTTCTATTCCTCGGGGTTTCGCCGAGCCTCTAATTCAATCCTCGGGAATCGTCGATTCCACCAGCAATTGCACCGGCGGCGCCGCCATGTCGAGCATCTCCGCGCTGGGCTTGCGCGCCTCTTTCAAAAACGCGATTTGCTGGTCATGCCACGCGCGGGGCGCCTTGCCGCCGTTTTCCAGATAGAAAATTGCCTGGAGGCCTGCGCTGGCCACCGCTGACAAATTTTTGGAGACCGGATCGATCTCCTTCAACTTTTCAGATTTCTGCAGCACCGGCTGCAGTTGCGCGTCGTTATCTTTCCACGTGGTCAGCCAGGTTTCGACGTTGCGCGCCTCGGCGGTGCCGCCCTTGCGGTTCCGGGAATGTAAATAAGCATCGACCATGCCCGCAAAAACCCTGCCGCGATCACTTTCCGGCCGCACCGTGTCGACCAGGCGGGTCAATGGAATCGAGCTCACGTACTTATTGCCGTGGTTGCGGGCATATTGTTTAACCGGCTCCAGAATTTCGGCCAGCACCTGCAATGATTTAATGTCGGGCCCGCCGGCCAGGCGTTGCAGCATGGCGGTGTAGGTTGAATGATGAGTGACGCCGTACCAGTCGAGATCACGGCTGACCGCTTCCATGCGACGATACATGGAACTCTCATCGCGAATATTCTGCGGCGACCACAGGCGCTCGGCGACTGCGGCGGCCCGCGGCCAGATGCGTCCGTCAATGTTTTCCGGGCTCACAAATTCCGACCACATGCAGGCCTCACCGCCGATGATCCGCTGTGTTTCGGCGGCCGTCATGCTCGTGGCGACGTCAGGATCAAGAGGATCGATGGAGTAATGATAAGAAGCGGGCTGCATCAGGTCGAGATAATACCCGTAGGAGAGAATCCCCTTGTAGCCCAGCCGCGCCGCCTTGGCCAGGGATTCCTGGCCGCGCCAGGTTTGCACCACGATGTCGGTTGGCAGATCGGGGTGCAACACTTCGTCCCACCCCGCCATGGTCTTGCCATGCTTCTTCACCAGCTCCTGCACCCGCTTGTTGAAGTAAGCTTGCAGATCGTGCCTGTTCTTCAGATCGTGCCCCTTCATGAAGGCCTGAATCTGCGGGCTGCCTTCCCATTGCTTGCCGTTGACCTCATCACCGCCCACGTGAAAATACTGGTCGGGAAAGAGCGTGGCCATCTCACCGATCAACTGGTCGAGAAACGCATACGTGGTTTCGCGCGTCGGATCCATCGCCGGATTGAAGACACCCCAGTGGCGCTCGATCTGGAATGGGCCGGGAGCGCTGGCCAGCTCGGGATAGCCCACGAACCATGCGGTGGTATGCCCGGGGATGTCGAACTCGGGAACCACCCGGATGCCCCGGTCGCGCGCGTATTCAATCACCTCATGCACGTCGGCGGCGGTGTAAAACATTCCGTCGGAACCTTTTTCGGTGAGCAGCGGGAATTTCTGGCTCTGCACGCGGAAGCCCTGATCTTCCGACAGGTGCCAGTGCAGCACGTTGAGTTTCACCGCCTCCATGCCATCGAGGTTGCGCTTGATCACATCCACCGGCATGAAGTGGCGGGCGACGTCGATCAACAATCCCCGCCAGGGAAACCGCGGGCGGTCTTCGATGATCACGCCGGGTACGCCGTATCCGGTGGGCGCCTTTTCCACGAGCTGCAAGAAGGTCTGCATGCCCCGCAGCACCCCCAGCGGGTTGGGAGCGTCGAGCCGCACCGAGTCCAGACCGACTTGGAGGCGATAGGATTCATCTTCCCCCAGGGCCTGAACTTCGGCGCTGGGGCCGGTGCAGTTGATGACAAACGGGGCAGAGGATCCGCTGGCCGCCGGGGTAAAAGAAATATGAGTCTGCAGGTACAAGATGTTCAACATTCGCGTCGCGGCGCGCTGCAACCTGGGCTCGGTGTTGCCGTGGATGGCAACCGCAAAATTGGGACTGATCATGAAACGTCCCGAGGTTAAGTGGACGCTGGCCGGCATGGGCATCAGCGGCAGGCGATCGCCTTCGGTGGGGTTTTGCGCCCCGGCGAAGGCGCCGATGGCCAGCAACACAAGCAAGACCGTGAAAATTCGCATAATCACCCTCTATTAGAACTTTGCGCTTTATCTTAATGCCTGCGCCTGCATCGAACGCAGCCAGTAACCAGAATCGGCACGCCGCCCAGTCGCTTGACTCGCGGGCCGCGTTCCCCGCCCCAGGTCTATTTCAGTTTGACCGAAGCTGCGCCGGTGATCTGCATGGTGGCGGGGTTCTGCAGAAAAACCACGGCGTGCAGGTTCTCGACGCGCCATTCCGATGAGAGCTTGAGGGCTTGCGAGCTGGAAAATTTGCCGTCCTTCACCTCGCCGATCTTGCGCAGGTCGCGCACCACGGCGGCGTGGCGCAAGGTTCGTCCCCCATTTTCTCCGCGGGCTACTTCGGTCGTGAGGTTATCTTCGGTGATTGCCAGCATGACCTGGGCGGGCTTCTCGGCGCCGCTCACCTCTATCCCGAGCTTTTGGGTTCCGTCCAGGCTCAACCCCACTTTGGACTGCGCCGGCTGGCTGGCCGCCTCGGTGATTGCCTTGCGCGCCTGGCCGGTGTCATTCCCCACAAACTGCGCGTGCCCGTTCACCACCATTTGCGGGGTATAAACCGAGTCCAGGCCAAAGCGGTTCGAATAATCGTTCTGCCGGTGGCTGAACTTCGCCGAAGAGAACCGGTCGGCCCATCCCAGATGGTTCCAGTAGTCCACATGCTGCCCGAGAGCAATCACGTCCGCCCCAGGGATTCCCTGCTGGTTGAGCTGGACCAACAGCACATCTGCCGGCGGACAGCTGGAGCAACCTTCAGAGGTGAATAGTTCGACGATCACGGGAACCCGTTTGGGCGCGGCTGAAGGGGCTTCGGCGAAGGCGGTGAGGATTCCGGGAATAAGCAATACTACGAGGAGGAAATATCTGGAGTTCATAGGTTTAGAGGACATAGTGTTAGATCAATGTTAACTGAAACCGCGCAGTCTCACCTCCCCTCAAGAGTCAAAGGCACGCTACGCGTAAAACCTGACCGCCGGTTCGTTTAGCATGGCGCTTGGGCGGTGGTGCGCGTTTCGCCGGTGAAACAAAAGGTTCCTCGGCTTCGCTCGGAATGACAATTCCATTTAGCTGTTTGTCCTTTGCCATTTTCCAGCTTGGTCAAGATCGGGGAGCCGGTAACCCACTCATGCCAGGCGCCTTCCTCAAGCCCTATATCTAAAACTGGTTTTTCCGCTTCCACCAAAGAACGA
>JBBSHD010000063.1:0-9073 GCA_038253455.1 Terriglobales bacterium
ATTCCTTTGCGCAGCACCGCGTGGATGAGGTCTTCGGGGATTCCGCAAAGGCCAAAGCCACCCACCATGATGGACGCGCCATCGCGCAGATCGTGAATGGCGGCCTCGGCGCTGGGGAAAACTTTATTCATTGGCGATAATTTTACCTTGAATTACCTGACGCCTCTTGCCATTGCGCGATATTCCTCCGCTCGATTGGTCATTCTGACAGCTCTTTCCTTTTCGCGAAATCCTTCCCCTCTTTTGTCATTCTGACGATCCCCGGCTTTACCGGGGTGAGGAAGAACCCCTACTGTTCAACAAATCTCTCCCTTGTGATGGCTTATCAGAGCGACGCGGCCGATAAATCTTTTTTTCAGTAAAACTTTCCAACCCTTTGTCTGTTGCCCTTGCACTCGATTAAACAATCGTCGCGATGAAACCAGCGGTGCCGCGATTGCATGCAAAGCGAAAATTTGTCGGGGCCATGCGACAAGAACCACCAAAGGGAAATATTCGTTGAACTGTAAGGGTTCTTCCTCACCCCGATAAAACCGGGGGTCGTCAGAATGACAAACGAGGGAGGGATTTCCGGTAAGACTAAGGGCTGCCAGAAAAGGCAAGAGGCGCGAACAAGGGACAGGTTCTCCGGAACAAAAAAACAAGGTGAAACCGAGCAGAACTCATCAGTGTGACAAATTATTGAAGGTGAAATTGGCCAAGGCTCGTCCCGCTGACAACTTCGCCAGCGATTCCTGATACGGCGCGCGGGCCACGCCGCGTTCGGTGATGATGGCGTTGATAAACCGGTTGGGGGTCACGTCAAACGCGGGGTTTTCCACCTTCACCCCATCGGGCACAACCTGGCGCTCGCCCATGTGGGTCACTTCGCGAGGATTGCGCTGCTCGATGGGAATGGTGGCGCCGCTCGGTGTGTCGATATCCACAGTGGACCACGGGGCGGCCACATAGAACGGGATCTTGTGCTCTGCGGCCAGGACCGCGACGGTGTAGGTCCCGATCTTGTTGGCGACATCGCCGTTGGCGGCGATGCGGTCGGCGCCTACGATCACGGCCTGGATTTTTCCCTGCGCCATCATGGCGCCGGCCATGTTGTCGGAGATCACCGTGGTGGGGATACCGTCCTTGTTCAACTCCCAGGCGGTGAGCCGCGATCCCTGCAAGAATGGGCGGGTCTCATCGGCATAGACGTGAATAGTTTTTCCCAGGGCGACCGCCGAGCGAATGACTCCCAGCGCGGTGCCGTAGCCGCAAGTCGCCAGTGCGCCCGCGTTGCAGTGGGTGAGGATGCCGCCGCTGGCGGGCATCAGTAACGCGCCGTGGGCGCCCATCTGCTCGCATGCCGCAATGTCTTCGAGGTACATGCGCTGGGCCTGCGCCAGCAGCGCATCTCTAATCTTTTCAATGGAGCCTGGGTCGTCGCCGGCGCCACCGCTGGCCGCAAATGTCTCGCGCATCCTGGCGATGGCCCAGAACAAGTTGACGGCGGTGGGCCGGGTGGCGGCCAGGGTGTTGCAGATGACATCAAACTCGGCGCGGAAATCCGCCATGGTTCGCGCCTGGCTGTCACGCGCGCCCAGCGCTACGCCCAGGGCGGCGGCGACGCCGATGGCGGGAGCGCCGCGCACCACCATGGTGACGATTGCGTCAGCCACTTCCCGGTAGGTGCGGGAGGTCAGGTAGATTTCTTCGGTGGGCAGGCGGGTCTGGTCGATGAAACGAACCCCGTCGGCAGTCCATTCGAGTGTCTTGATCATTACTTCAAGTTTAAAGCATTGGCGGCGCGGGGGCGGGGGTTGCGGTTCGCGCAACCCACTGGAGCGATCCTGTTCGAAAACAAATAGCCCGAAGAGTAAGTGCCCGAGTAGGGGTTCTTCCTCACCCCGGTGAAGCCGGAGATCGTCAGAATGACAACTAAATGCGAGGGTGGTGGTCGCGACCGGGGGTTTCAGCTCCAGCAGATTTACCACGGGGAACGTGCCTCTAGCTGATTTGCGCCTGGGAAGGTTCCTGCTCTTGCTGCCGCTTGTGTTCTTCGCGTATCTGGGTGGCGGTGAACAGGGAGACGAACGGCGCGGGGGCTGCGGTTTCTTCTACTGCCTTGCGGCCCGCCGCTTCTTCGCGTTCCACCAGGCACACGGCTCCTACTACTTCGAAGCCAAATTCGCGGGCGGCGTCGATGGCGGTCATGATGGAATGTCCGGTGGTGCACACGTCATCGAGGATGACGACTCTCGCGCCCTTTTCGCGAAAGCCTTCAATTCGCTGGCCGGTCCCGTGGGCCTTTTCCTGCTTGCGCACCAGGAAGCCATGAAGATGGAAGCCCGCGGGGTCGATGTTCTTGGAGCGGGCGGGAGCGCGGGTCTGTATCTGCTGGGCACTCAGGAGTGCGACGCCGGTGACCAGCGGATCAGCGCCCATGGTGAGGCCGCCGATCGCCTGCGCCTTCCATTTACGAGAATTGATTTCGTCGAGGATCATTCGAGCGCACAGCCGTGCGCCGTCAGCATGCAGCGTGGTCGCCCGGCAATCGATGTAGTAATCGCTGGTCGCGCCTGAGGAAAGCTGGAAGTCTCCCAGGCGAAATGATTTGCGGGCCAACAGGGAGAGAAGCTGGTCGCGCACGGACATGGGGGGAGCAGCAGAAGCCATAAAGTGGAGTTACGATATCACAAGCCAGGGAGGACTTCTGTTAACGAAGTATCTTCTCCATATGGCGAAAGCCATCGGTGGCGATGAAGGCAAGCATGAAAAGGGCGGTATTGTACCCGGCATGCATCAGCCATGAACATGCGACCGAGCGGGTGCGGGCCCGGGCGGAGGTAAACACCAGGCCTACCAGAAAGAGGATGAGCAGGGGCATCCAGGCGTGGGCAAGCTGCTGCTGGTGCACCAGTGAAAAGGAAGCAGCGGTGAGGGCGATGGCGAGGGTGGCGCCGGCGCCGCGCGCCAGCACGGGATACAAAAATCCCCGAAAAAACATTTCTTCGAGGAACGGCGCCACCAGGATTCCGAACGCAGCCATGGTGAAGGCCGCGGAAGTGGAACGGAAGAGCTCATCGACGGGCAGCGTCTTGGGCATCGGCAGGTAAGCCGATGAAATATCCACGGCCATGGCAAGGGCCATGCCGGCGAGGGCGTAACCCAGGGCGCGACCCATGCCCGGCCAGTTCCATCGCACCTCCTGCCAGAAACCGGCGGGGCTGCGCCGCCGCACCATCGTGACCATCCACGCCACCGCGGAGGCGTAAGCGGCAGTTTGCGCCGACACGATGAGCCGATAGTCCTTGAGAAACAGCATGACATCGTGGGCGCCGACCTTCCCGGTTGCAATCGCCAACACCGCGCCCAGGGCAGTGAAAAACATGATGGAAATCAGGATCACTGCCGCAATCACCACCACGTCGAGCCCCGTCCACGGGGGATTTTCCACGCCCGGCCGCATCAGCCGCGACAACGGCTCCGGCGTGACCGGGGCCGCGATGGGAACGGGATTTTCGCTGGCTGTGTTCATGCTGTGGCTGTATGCCGTTCTCAGGATACTGCCTGCAACCCTCCGGCAGAGCGCGCCTCGATGGACTTGCGCTCGATGCGCTCGAAAGCCTCAGCCAACGCCTGGCCGGTGAAGGAAGTTTTTGACTTCGACACTTCCAGCGGAGGGCCCTGGGCAATGATGCTCCCGCCATGCTCACCGCCTTCCGGCCCCATGTCGATCAGCCAGTCGGCGTTGCGGATCACGTCAAGGTTGTGCTCGATGATGATAATCGTGTTGCCCAGGTCGGTGAGCCGGTGCAGCACGTCCAGCAGCTTGCGCACGTCGTCGAAGTGCAGGCCGGTGGTGGGCTCGTCGAGCAGGTACGCGGTCTTGCCGGTTTGCCGCTTGCTGAGCTCGCGCCCCAGCTTGATGCGCTGCGCCTCTCCGCCAGAAAGGGTCACCGCCGATTGGCCGAGCCGAATGTAGCCCAGGCCCACATCCACCAGGGTCTGCAGCTTCTGGCGCACCTGCGGAATATCTTCGAGAATGACCAGCGCCTCCGACACCGGCATTTCCAGCAGGTCAGAAATGGAGTTGCCTTTGAATTGCACCGCCAGGGTCTCATGGTTGTAGCGCTTGCCGCCGCACACCTCACAGGTGACATACACGTCGGGAAGAAAATTCATCTCGATGCGGCGCTGGCCTTCGCCGCGGCAGGTTTCGCATCTTCCCCCGCTGACGTTGAATGAAAACCTGCCCGCCTTGTAGCCGCGCGCCCGCGCCTCGGGCAGCATGGCATACAGGTCGCGAATCAGGGTAAACACGCCGGTATAAGTTGCGGGATTGGATCGGGGTGTGCGCCCGATGGGCGACTGGTCGATGCGGATGACCTTATCGAGGTTCTCCGCGCCTTCGACGGCGCGGTGTTTTCCCGCGGCCTCGTGCGACCGGTAAATGCGCGCCGCCAGCGCGCGGTAGAGAATGTCATTCACCAGCGTGGATTTCCCCGAGCCCGAAACTCCGGTGACCACGGTCATCACCCCCAGGGGAAAATGCGCATCCACATTCTTGAGATTGTTCTGGCGCGCTCCCAGCACGGAAACAAACTTGCCCGAGCCGGGGCGCGGCAGCAGGCGCGACTGAATATTCATCTCCCCGGAAAGATATTTGCCGGTGAGGGAGTTAGGATCGTCCATCACCTGCTGCGGCGTGCCGCTGGAGACCACCTCGCCGCCATGAGCGCCGGCGCCGGGGCCGAGATCGATCACATAGTCAGCCCGCAAGATCGTTTCCTCATCATGTTCAACCACCAGCACGGAGTTGCCCAGATCGCGTAAATTTTCCAGCGCGCGCAGCAGGCGGCCGTTGTCGCGGTGATGCAAACCGATGGAAGGCTCATCGAGCACATAGAGCACGCCGCGCAGGCGCGAACCGATCTGCGTGGCCAGGCGGATGCGCTGCCCTTCTCCGCCGGAAAGAGTAGCGGCGGTGCGATCGAGCGAAATGTATCCCAGGCCCACGGCATCGAGAAATTGCAGGCGCTCGGCGATCTCGTGCAACACGCGTCCAGCGACAATATTCTGGCGGGCATTGAGCTCGATGGCTTCCACCGCGGTGATGGCGCGCGACAACGGCAGCGCGGTGAAATCGGCGATGGACATGTCTTTGATTTTGACCGCCAGGCTTTCCGGGCGCAGGCGCTTGCCCAGGCACTTGGCGCACTCGGTTGGGGACATGTAGTCGAGCAGCCACTCGCGATAGCTGTCAGACGACGAATCTTTCAGGTTCTGGCTGAGGAAACCGAGCACGCCGTGAAACCCGGAGCGCGGTCGCTCCCTGGCTTCAGGCCCATACAGAATCATATTCTGCGTGGCCGGCGAAAGCTGGTCGAAGGGCTTGGAGTAATCAAAACCATGGGCCGCAGCGGCGATGTCGAGCATGCGACGCAGATAGGTCGATCCGGAGCCCGGGCCAAGGCCGCCTTCCAGCAGCGGCTTCGACCAATCCACAATCACCAGCGCGGGATCGAGCTCGTACTTACTGCCCAGCCCGTCACACTCGGTGCAGGCGCCATACATGCTGTTGAACGAAAACGACCGCGGCTCCAGGCGGGGGATACTGATTCCGCAATGCGGGCACGCGAGGCTGGATGAATAAAGGTGCTCCTCGCCGCCCACCACCGAGACCAGCACCAGGCCGTCGCCGATCTTCATGGCGGTAGCCACCGAATCTTCCAGGCGCTTATCGATGCCGGGCTTTACCAGCAGGCGGTCCACCACCACTTCAATGGTGTGGTTCTTGCGCTTGTCCAGCTTGATCTCGCCGAGGTTTTCGTCGAGGGAGCGCAGCTCGCCATCGACGCGGGCGCGGGTGAATCCCTGCTGCGCCAGTTTTTCCAGCTCCTTCTTGAACTCGCCTTTGCGCCCGCGCACCAGCGGGGCCATGATCATGACGCGCTCTTCGGGGCGCAGGGCCTTGACCCGCTGCACGATCTGCGCCGCCGACTGCTGCGAGATGGCGCGGCCACATTCCGGGCAATGCGGCGTTCCCACCGAAGAAAACAACAGCCGCAGGTAATCGTAAATTTCGGTGATGGTGCCCACCGTGGAGCGCGGGCTGCGCGAGGTGGTTTTTTGTTCGATGGAAATAGCGGGGCTCAGGCCGTCGATCGAATCCACGTCGGGCCGCTCCATCTGGTCGAGGAACTGGCGCGCATACGCGGAAAGAGTCTCCACGTAGCGGCGCTGGCCTTCCGCATAGATCGTGTCGAAGGCCAGAGAAGATTTTCCCGAGCCGCTGGGCCCGGTGATCACGGTGAAGTTGTTGCGCGGAATTTCCACGCTGATGTTTTTGAGGTTGTGCTGGCGCGCCCCTCGTACGGTGATGCTTTTGATTGCCATGAGTTCGTGATTGTTCCCGGGGGAGCGCTCAGTGGAGTTCCGGAGGGAGGAGACGCGAGGCTACTCCCGTATTTTATTAGTAAACATGAACACGGGTCAATTCACGATAGAGTGGAAAACGGCCTGAAAACAGGCGTTGGCGGGTGGGTGAAAGTTTGGCTGATGCAGGCCGCGCAAAATAATCTGAAAACCGGCTACAACCAAAATTGGAAATTTGTCAACTAATATTACAAGCGCACAGAAGCACAATAACTGGGGAAGGTGATGGTCGTGAGCACACTTTTAATTTCCGCAACGCTGATTTTGACGGTGGGAACTTCGGTAGTGGCCGGCGTCCTGGCCGGGTACGCGTTGATCTGCGGGATTTTAAAAGCGTTCACTCCCCGGCTGCCCAAGCCGCAGTCGCCGTCGGGTCTGGTGCCGAAGCTGGGTCGAATCTAACGCTGCTCGCCTGAGTCGCTGTGTTTTTCTTTCCTCTTAAACAAACTGGGAAATTTCCGGACAAAACACCCGTGTGGTCGTGCTGCGCACCACCAATCTCTCACAGTAAACGACATTTCAATCTGTAAGTATTTCCTTTAGCTCGAGGGCGTTGCCGGTGGCGGCGCCTGAGGCGGTGTTGTCGAAAATGCACCAGTCGTCTTTGGCGGCGCTCCTCTTGATGTTGGCGCTCAGGCGCTTGAGGTCGTCACTCGAATACGACGAATAATAAGTCCGCGGAGAGCCATGCCAGCGGTAGTACAGCAGGTCCGGCGAGCCTCCGGGATGTGCGGCTTCAACTACGCGCGCCGGATCGGCGGCTACTCGCGCGACCCCAACCCTTGCCAATAAATCATTGGCATCATCCCGAAACCAGGTTTCATGCCGCGGCTCGCAGACTACCGGGCCGGAATGCAGGCCGCGCAACATGGCGAAGAACTGGCGCGCGAGGGATGGATCGAAATTCAGTTTAGGCGGCAACTGAAAGAGGATGGGCCCCAACTTTTCGCCGAGCCGCCCCGCATCCTGCAGGAAGCGTTGCAAATCGGCGGGAGCGCACGCCAGTTTGGCTTCGTGGGTGATGGTCTTCGGCGCCTTGACCGCAAAGCGAAAGTCCCGGGGAGTCGCATGCGCCCATTTTTCCCACGTCGCGGGCTTGTGCGGTCGATGGAATGACGAATTGATCTCCATGCAATTGAATATCCGGGAATACCGTTCCCGGTGGGTGCCCTCACCGGGAAAGTCGCCTGCGAATCGGGCAGGGATGCTCGCTCCCGCACAACCTACGTACATGGTTTTGATCATAGGAATTTGCAAGAGTGTAGCAAGACATCGGGGCATGCAGTCGCGCGAAGGGGAAATCAGGCGGCCTGATTCGGCGTTCCGCGAGATTTGTTACACTCCGCTGGCAAAGGTTTAAGGAGAATCCGAACAATAAAGGAGGCGCCAACATGAAAGGATTTAAGCAATTTCTGTTGCGTGGCAATGTCATCGATCTCGCGGTGGGCGTGGCGGTGGGCGCCGCCTTTGGCGCGGTGGTGACCGCACTGGTCAAAGATCTGCTGATGCCTCTCATTGCCGCGATCGTCGGCAAGCCTGATTTTGCCTCGCTTACGTTTACCCTGAATGGCAGCACGTTTCTGCTGGGGGATTTCATCAACGCCCTGCTGGCATTTGCGCTGATCGCGGCCGCCATCTACTTCTTTGTGGTGCTGCCGGTCAACGCCTTCATTTCGCGCTCCAAGCGCGACGCTCCCCTGGATCCGACGACGCGCAAGTGTCCCGAATGTCTGAGCGAGATTCCGCTGGCGGCGCGACGGTGCGCGTTTTGTACGGCGGTCGTGGCTTGACCCCAGTGGGATGGCTGGTCAGCTAAGGCGAGTACCCTCTATACATTGCGTTACTGCAGCGAACCCCTGCTTCTGGTTGGAGCGAAGGACGCCTGTGTTTTCTTTTGCTCTTGCCTCCGCCGAAAGAATTACAATATCTAGAGATGAAGGCGCTCACCATCACGTTCGCGGTCTGCATCGGCCTGTTGTTGGCGGTGCCGAATGCGACAGCGCGCCGCCGCCACAAGGCGGCTGCGGCGGTTTCCCTGCCCCTCCCGGTTCCGGTGGCCTCGCCGGTCATCGTAAGACGCGCCACCTTGCCGCAAGACCGGCCTCCCATTCCACCGCAAGTTCAATATCACCAGGGGATGCTCACCATCTATGCGCAAAACTCCACCCTGGGCGACATCATGCGAGAGGTCAGGCAGCAGACGGGCACGGCGGTTGATATTCCGGCGGATGCCGCCGCGCAGCGCGTGGTTTTTAATATGGGCCCGGCACGAACCCGTACTGTCCTCTCCGCGCTGTTACAGGGAATTTCCTACAACTATATTCTGGTGGGCGCTCGCGAAGATCCGGACCGCATCCAGCGGGTGATGTTGACGACCAGGCGCACCGGCGGAGGCATGTCGGCGCCCGATATTTCTTCGCGTACCCCCATGATTCAGCAGAACGGTGTCCAGCAGAACGGCATCATTTCTCCGCCGGCGCGCAATCCCGACGATGAGGACGATGCCCCCGAGGGAGGAGGCATCGTGCAGCCCACCCAGGCGCTCCCCGTGGAAACCGCACCGCCGCCGCAAGTTCCCGCCAACCCGTCAGGCGCTCCGCGCACCCAGGACCAGATGCTGCAGGAATTGATCAAGCGGCGCCAGGCGCAACGGGCGGCC
>JBBSHD010000064.1:0-9068 GCA_038253455.1 Terriglobales bacterium
ATGGCGCTCTCCATGCTGGTCACCTTGAATGGGACGATCATGAGCGGGGCGCGGGTTCCCTATGCCATGTCCCGCGACGGATATTTCTTTTCGGCGCTGGCCGAGGTGCATCCCCGGTTCAAGACCCCTTCACTGGCAATCATGGTGCAGGCGGTCGTGGCCATCGCGCTGCTGTTAGTGGGCGGCGCCTTCAAGGAGTTGTTTGCCCTGGCGATTTTCGCCGAATGGCTCTTCTACATGATCGCCGCCAGCACCATCTTCATCTTTCGACAGCGCGAGCCCGATCTTCCGCGCCCTTACCGCACCTGGGGATACCCCGTCGTACCCGCCCTGTTCATCGCAGCTTCCGGCATCCTGCTGGTATTTACCTTCAAAGAAAACCTGTGGAACTCGCTGCTGGGCTCAATGGTAATTCTTGCCGGCATTCCAATTTTTTACTACTTCGCCCGCCGCCGCGCCGCGGGAACGCCCGCCGGTTGATCATCCGCGCGACTGCTGCGCCCGCTCATACACTCGGGCATACTCCCGCGCCGAGGCCTTCCATGAAAAATCTTTGTGCATGCCGTTGCGCATCAGTTTTTCCCAGCTGTCACGGTATTCGTAGGTGGTCAGCGCCCAGCGTATGGTCGCAAGCAGGGCGGAGCTGGTGTACTCCCAGAATTTAAACCCCGTGCCCTTTTCGGTGTGCGGCTCCCAATTATCGATGGTGTCGTCGAGGCCGCCGGTGGCGCGCACGATAGGCACCGTTCCATACTTGAGACTGTAAATCTGGTTCAGCCCGCAGGGCTCGTAGCGGGAGGGCATCAGAAACATGTCCGCGCCCGCTTCCACTTTGTGGGCAAGGCCCTCGTCGTGGGCGATCCGCAGGGCGAACTTGTCGGGAAAGTGCTGGGTCAACCGCCAGAACAGATCTTCGTATCCGCGGTCGCCGCTGCCCAGCACCACCATGATCATGTTTTCGGCAGCGAGCTCTTCTGCCATACCGCCAATCAGGTCAAAACCTTTTTGTGCCGCAAACCGCGAAACAATTCCAATCACCGGGATATCGAGTGGCGGGTTCTTCGCGCCAAACTGCCGCAGCAGGTCGGCTTTGCATGCGCGCTTCCCCGCCAGGTCCTGCGGCGAGAACTTCGCGGCCGTATATTTGTCCCCCTGCGGGTTCCATTCGGTGTAGTCCACACCATTCAGGATGCCGGTCACCGTCGCCTGGCGATCGCGCAACACCCCGGAAAGCCCGAAGCCGTATTCTTCGGTTTGAATTTCCTGACTGTACTTGCGGCTCACGGTGGTGATGAAGTCGGCAAACATCAGGCCACCTTTGAGAAAATTGACGCCGCCGAAAAACTCCATGCCGCGAGAATCCATCAGCCATGCGGGCAGCAGCAGGTTGGCCAGAGTATTAGCGCCGAAAACCCCCTGGTAACCCATGTTGTGGATGGTGAACACGCAGCGCACGCCGCGGAACATTGAGTCATCGGCATACACGCTGCGCAGCAGCACCGGCAGCAGTGCGGTTTGCCAGTCATGGCAATGGAACAGTTCGGGAACACCCAGGATCTTGGCGGCTTCCAGCACCGCGCGCGAAAATAGGCAGAAGCGCTGCGCATTGTCGGGAAAATCACCGCTGCCGTCGCCGTAGATTCCCGGGCGGTCGAAAAATTCAGGGCAATCGATGAAATAGAATTGCACTCCGCGATGCTTGCCTCCATCGAGCACGGCGCAGAAACGATAGCGGTCGGCAAATGGAATGGTAATGCTGCGGATCGCCACCCGCGTATCCGGCAGGCGGGTTTCCCGGTAATGCGGCAGGTAAACTGTGACCTCGTGGCCCAGTTCGCTGAGCGCGGCGGGCAGCGCGCCCACCACGTCCGCCAGGCCGCCGGTCTTGGCAAAGGGAACACATTCCGAGGCCGCGAAAACGACGCGCATGTTGTTATCCCTCCCAGTCAATACCGCACAAGGTCCGCTAGCTTGAAAATAATTACCGTGGTGAGTCGGAATTTCAAAGTCTACTTGCGATAATGAAAACAGGTCAAACTTATGGCAGAAAACGCGGGTGGCAAAGGCGCGAAGCGTCCGAAACTGGGGCAGCATTTTCTCACCGACGCCGGGGTGGCGGAGCAGATTGTGGACGCCCTGGGTGATATTTCCCACAAGAAAGTAATTGAGATCGGACCGGGGGAGAGCGCGTTGACGCGCATCCTGGCCAAACGCGCGGGCCGCCTCATCGCCATCGAGCTGGATCGCATGATTGCCGCCCAGTTGCGCATTGAATACGGCCCCGCCAGAAATGTGGAGATCATCGAGGGCGCGGCCCAGCAGGTGGATTACGCCACCCTGGTCAACGACGCCTTTGGCACTTTGCAGGACCGCGAAGCCCGCCTGCCATCGCGCGCTTCCGTGGCCGGCAACCTGCCTTATTATGCGGCGTCGGAGATCCTGCTGCGCCTGTTCGATTACCACCAGCACTTCGACACCGCGGTCATCATGGTGCAGCGCGAAGTCGCCGAGCGCATCGCCGCCCAGCCCGGCGGTCGCGAGTACGGGTTGCTATCGGCGACCACCCAGCTCTATGCCCGGGTGGAAAGCCTGTTCACCGTCCCACCCACTGCTTTTTCTCCGCCGCCCAAGGTTCATTCCGGCGTGGTGCGTTTGCACTTCGAATACCAGGGCGATGAGCTCGAAGTGCGGGAAAAACCCTTCATCGAGTTCCTCAAGATGAGTTTCATTCAGAAGCGCAAGACCCTGGTGAACAACTTGAAAGCCGGCTATCCCGAACAAACTGTGCGCGACGCTTTGAAGCAGGCGGGATTACGCGCCGACATTCGCGCCGAAGCAGTTTCATTGCAGTCGCAGGCCGCGATGTTCAATATTCTGTCAAAAAAGGCAGGCTGATCAGGGCAAAGATTTCTTGCTCAAACAAAAATGGCGGTCCGAAGGCCGCCATTCTTGCATTCTTTGCTGCAATCTATTGATCGTCCTGCTTTGCAGCCCGGGGCGCGCTCTGGGCGGGCGGAGGAGAATACGTCTGCGGCGGCGGAGAGTAGGTTTGCGCCGGGGGCGTGTACGTCGGTTGCGGCGGGGGCGTGTACGTCCGCGCCGGCGGATTATAGGTCTGCGCCGGGGGCGGAGAGTAGCTTCGCGCCGGCGGCGAATAGGTCGAGGGCGCGGGCGCAGCCGATTTCGACGGCATCACGCTGCGCTGCTGCACGTCATCATCCGCCGCCCGGTCCCGGCGCCGGTCATTTTGGCTGGGGACGGGCTGATAGCCACGGTTCGCTGGAACAATCGCACGGTCGCGGGTGTCATTGCGCGAATCGTTAATCGGCTCGCGCGAAACCGGCGAGCCCGGCGATCCCGACGATCCCGATAATCCCGAAGTTGTGCCGGGGTAGTTGGTGGTGGTCGCCGGCTGTCCCGCCGCCGGATATGCGGTGTAGCCGGAAGTTGGAGCGGCAGTAGCGCCAATGTTCGCGCCTTCACCGGAGTTGTTGCGGCGGTGCTTGCCGCCGCCCATCGGTGCCCTCTCACCGATGTCAGCGCTGTCAGCAGTGCGAGCTGCCGCGCCGGTCAGGGCGGCGCCGGGAAGAATCGCCTGCGGGCCTCGTCCGACGATTACGACCGGTGCGCCCACGCCCGGAGACGGCGGCACTGGCCGGATGTGATGGTAGGGCGGGTTGATGACGACCGGAATCCCGGTGAACTGGTTATAGCCGCCCGGCTGCCAGCACCATCCGTATGCGGGGACGAAGACCCACGACCCGTACCGGTAAGGGGTCCATCCCCACGCGTATGGCGAGACCCAGGTGTATCCATAGCCTGGATAGTTGACCCACGAGCCATCGGCGAACGGGTCCCACGAGGCGCCGAGGTAATAAGGACGCCACAGGATCCCGTACGACGGATCGGAAAAGTAGCTGCCATAACGTGTCAGGTCGGATTGTCCGTAGTAGCCCTGGTTGCCGGCGTAAACCGCTCGCGCGTTATAAGTTTCGCGATCTTGTTCGCGGCCTTTGTCCCATGCGTCGTAGTAATCGTTATCTACTCCCTTGGCCAGGAAGTAGCGGCCGTAGTCGGTGGGCTCCAGGCGAATGCTTTCGCCCTTGCCCACTTCCACCTGGGAAGCCGTCGCGTTGGAAACCCTGACCTTGCCGTTGAACACGGCGAGGATGCTTTCATTCTTATCCACCAGCAGCCGGAAGTGGGCAGTGGCCCGGGTGGGCGATACTTCCTGGCGGTCGTACGTGACCCGGAAGCCGCTGGCGTCGTGTTTCAAAATATTGAAATAAACGGTGCCTTCGCTCACGTCGACAACCGTCTGGCGCTGGCCATTATCGAGCAGCGTCAAATCCCTGAAGGTGATGATGGCGCCGGGCGTCATGCGGATGGTGCTGCCGTCTTCGAATTCAATTTCCGCCAGCGAGTTGTTGCGCGTCCAAATCCGCGACCCGTGCACCACCGGCATATTCAGGAACGCTTTATCAAACCCGCGCCCGTCGCCGCGATCCATCTGCACGTCGTCGCCTTCTATCAGGCTGAGACGTACGATGCGCGCGTGGGTATCGGCCCAGGAGGCACCACTGAGGCAGATCACAAAAAGAAAAATCGCAAGAGAATAAAGCTGCTTTCGGATCGACATGTTGAGACCCCCGGGAACCCATTCATTCCCTGTCTTATTAGACGCTAGTTTACTCCCATAGTTGCGAAAAGTTTTGCTTTCCGGCGGGCGGAAATCACTTCCAGCTATGCGGAATCCTCCCATCGAAAGGGAGGTCAGCGGACGTCAGCGGGCTTGCCGGTTACGGTGGTATCGAGCAGTTTCTGGGCGCGCTGCCGGGTGACGTGCATGACCGCGCGGTCGGCGATGATGGTCTGCAACACCGGAGTAATGGCCTCCACTTCCGCCAGGCGGTTTTCATGGGAGAGCGATTGCAGCGACTTGAGCTCGGCTTCAAGGCCCAGTTTGTCGAAGCGCTGCAGGAACAGCAGCCGGCGCCCGCCTTCCTGGGTGGCGCTGATGCCGAGAAAAAAGTTGGTCAGCTCCTGGATCTCCTGGTTTTCCGACCAGTTGTAAGTGGTATGGGTTTTGCGCGCGCCGTCGCTGTAACCCAGGGTTTTTGTCCCGGTGTTGGCGATGCGGTGCTTGGTGTAATCGAAATCCCCGTCAAAGTAATTTACCGATTGCGCCAGGCTGAAGATATGTTCGCGGGTCTTCTCGCTGACGTTGAAGTTGCGCCAGTAAGGGTCCTCACCCGCGGAGTTGGCCATTTCGGCGCTGACCGCCTCGGCGGCGGTAAGTTGCGATGCCCCCGGGCACGCCACGTTGCAGGAGTTGTAGGTTGCCAGGCCGGTGGAGTGCACGCTCACCGTAAATTCCTGGGGATGCCCTCCCGGCTGCTTCAAGGTGAAAACGATGGTGGGCGATGCGGAGCTGGCAAGCGCGCCGGCGGGTGGATCAGCATTCGCCTTGCCGGTATCGCCCGCGGCTGTTTCGCCGGGAACGGCGCCATCGTGAGACGCCGAGCCCGCTGCGGGAGGGCCCGGAGCGGTAGTGGCGCCAGCGCCGGTTGTCGGCGTGGCTTTGGGTTTTGCCTTCCGCGGTCTTACCCCAGAATATGCAAAGGCGTGCGGGGCTGATAATCCGCTGATTGCGATCCCGCCAACCGCCGGCCCCCACATCACGAGGGCGGCGGTAAATCCGATAATGCCCGGCCGGAACACTTTTTGCACGATAGTCATTATCAAGAGCCTAAGTTTCATCTGTAAGCAAGTATTGAACTCCGGACAAATCTAATTCCTTATCTATAACGATTAAGAATACGCCGGGGTGAGAACATGCCTCCCCCCTCGTTTTTGTCATTCGGACGACCCCCAGTTTCACCGGGGTGAGGAAGAACCCCTAACCTCTGATCAACCTTCGTGCACTTTAGGTTTTCCCGCTCAGTACCCAGCCGCCTTCCAGACACTGATCACAAACACCAGCAACCCCATGACCGAGAACGCCCCCGCCATAAACCGCAGCGGGCTGCGCGGGTACATCCGGCGATGCTCTCTGACCACGCCCCATCCCTTGCCCGGAGCCATGATTAAAGGATATTTCTCATCCGGCGCCAGTTTCTGGTTGACCTCACGCAACATTCTATTAAAAAAAAATGTTCGCGATCCAAAGCAATACGAGGGCCGCAGCGACGTGTGCGATGATGTATCTGGGTACGATCATTTTCTCATCGTCGGGCCGGCGCAGCCTGCTGCCGGGCCAGCGTGGCGTAAGTATTGAGATGGCAGATGGCAATGGCCAGGGCGTCGGTGATGTCCGGCGGCTCCGGGACAGACTCCAGCGCCAGCAGGTGGGTCACCATCTGCTGCACCTGCGATTTCTCGGCGCGGCCGTAGCCCACCACCGCCGACTTGATGGAGAGAGGCGAATATTCAGCCACCTCGCGCTTGCAGTTGGAGGCGGCCAGCAGGGCCACTCCCCTGACCTGGCCTAGTTTCAGGGCCGACTTGACGTTGACCGAATAGAAGATTTCTTCAATGGCCACCATGTCGGGCTGGTGGGTTTCGATGATCGCGGTGAGCCCGGAGAAAATGGCGGCCAGCTTCTGCGCGGTTTCGGCCTGTCGCCCCGGCTTGATGACGCCCAGGGCCACGCAATGCAGCCGGCCATCGGGGTCTTGCTCGACCACACCGTAGCCGGTGAACTGGGTGCCGCAATCGATGCCCATCGCCCGCATAAGCTACGACCGAAATCTCAACAGCATCGCGGCCTGCGCGCCCGCTGCGTGTTGGTCTCATCGAGAAACCTGGAATAAGAGAGCGGCGAGGCCGTCAGCCGCTGGCGGGTGAGAAACCGGTGATAAGCGTTCTCGTCGAAAATCTCCCGCAGGGTCGCCGCCAGAATGGAGAAGGCATCGCGGAACATTTTGAAAGTCGAATTTGAAATCGATCTCATCTCTTGGTTAGCTTCTCCGCCGGTATCTTTTCGCAGCGGCGGTTCCAGAAGAATACCAGTTCGCATGTTCATTCTCTGGTGAAATATTAAAAGTATTGATCTCGTTCTTACCGCGCAATTAATCAACCGCAACTCATTTCGATCTCCCGCAGAAATCTCAACTGCAACTGATCTTGTTCTTCCCGCAGAAACCTCAAGAAGTTGCATGAGAGAGATTAAGCAAGCGAACACACCACCCACCTTGTCATCCTGGAGAGAGTTTTTGCATCTTGTTTGAGCGAAGGAACTTGAATTTTCTTTGGTTTCCGCCAAGCGAAGTCAAAATCGTGTAGGGAAAGATTCGTTGAAGAGGAGGGATTCTTCCTCACCCCGGTGAAGCCGGGGATCGTCAGAATGACAATCGGGAGAGGGGGCACCCTAAAAAAAGGTATGGCTGCGAACAATGCGAGTCATGGCTGATTAAATTCCGTGAGCACCTTTAGAACTGGAGCACCCACTTTTCGAAATCACGTAGCGCTTACAAAGCTATTCTTTTGCTCGAAATCCATGAGCCCGCTGCATAACACTACAATTAAAGAACAGCATGAAAACCTGGGACGCAATCATCATCGGCGGCGGCATCATCGGGGTTTCCCTGGCGCTCGACCTGGGCAAGTTCATGGAACGCATCCTGGTGCTCGACCGCGGCCCCGCCGGCCGCGAAGCCTCATACGCGGCCGCGGGCATGTTGGCCGCCGAAGACCCTGAACTACCCTCCGCCCTGCGGGAACTAGCCCGCGCCAGCGCCGCAATGTACCCGCGGTTCCTCGAACTGCTGGAAAACTCCGGCGGCATTCACGTGGACCTAAGCACCGCCGGCGCTCTTTACTGCCACGCATCCTCAGCCGGCGCGCTCAGCCAATCTGAGCTGGCCGAGCTCGAACCCCATGTTGATTTTCGTTCGCTTGCCACGATCTTGCTGCAGGAAAGCTGGCTCGATCCCCGGCAGCTTATGGGCGCGGCCCTGCAAGCCGCACAGACTCAGCAAATCGAGGTGCGCGGCGATGTTGAGGCCACGGGACTCGCTTTGCAGAATGGGAAAGCCACCGGCGTCGTAACCCGCGAGGGAACGCTGGGCAGCGGCCTGGTGGTCAATTGCTGCGGCGCGTGGGCCGCGCAGGTGGACGACCTGCAACTTCCAGTGCGCCCCGTCAAAGGACAACTGTTCACCGTTGCCTCGCCCCCCGGCATCAATTTGACTCACGTCATCCGCACCCCCGATGTCTATCTGGTGCCCCGCAGTGAAGGCCGCATCCTCATCGGCTCGACCGTCGAAGAAGCCGGCTTCGATACGACTGTTGATCCCGGCGCGATCCATAGCCTGCTGCAACTCGGGGCGGAATTCGTACCTGCCCTGGCCGCCGCCGAGGTGATTGATTCCTGGGCAGGGCTGCGTCCCGGGACCGCCGACGATCTGCCCATCATCGGCGAAACCAGCATCGGCAACTATTACGTTTCCACCGGACACTTTCGCAACGGCATCCTGCTGGCGCCGGCTTCCGCCCTTGCCTTGGCAAGATTGATCTGCGGCATTCCCAATGATTGGGACATCTGTAAATTCAGTCCGGCGCGCAGCGCAGTCCTGCGCTGAACCAGCAGCGCGTCTCTCTTATGGGTTGCACGAGCGCAGCGCCGCTCACGCGCAATAAAAATCTTGCGGTATATACTTGAAATTCACCGCACCACAATTCCCTTTGTTGCAGGAGCACCCAGCAGACCAATGGCAAATCCCAGCGAATCGCCGGCACTGAAATATGCGACCGACAATCAAAAACGTTTTCTCGATGAGTTGAAGGAATTGTTGCGCATTCCCAGCGTCAGCACCCTGCCCGAGCACAAAGCCGACATGCTCAAGGCTGCGAACTTTTGCCATGACAAGCTGAAAGAACTGGGCCTGCGCGCCGAGATCATCGCCACCGCCGGTCATCCCCTGGTATATGCGGAATGGCTCAACGCTCCCGGCAAGCCCACGGTTCTATGCTATGGCCACTACGACGTGCAGCCGCCCGATCCGCTGGATGAGTGGAAGTCACCGCCTTTCGAGCCGGCCGAACGCAATGGCAACATCTATGCCCGC
>JBBSHD010000065.1:0-9028 GCA_038253455.1 Terriglobales bacterium
CGCCACCACGCCGATGGATCCGCGGGTGCTCGAGGCGATGATGCCGTACTTCACCAATTTGTTCGGCAACGCGGCCAGCCGCAACCATAGCTTTGGCTGGGAGGCGGAGGCCGGCGTGGAAACCGCGCGCGAGCAGGTGGCCAGGCTCATCGGCGCCACCGCCAAGGAGATCATTTTTACCTCCGGCGCCACGGAGAGCGACAACCTCGCCATCAAGGGCGTGGCCGAAATGTATCGCGAAAAGGGCAACCACATCATCACCGCAGTGACCGAGCACAAAGCTGTTCTCGACACCTGCAAGCGGCTGGAAAAATCAGGCTTCCAGGTGACTTACCTGCCGGTGCAGGCTGACGGCCTGGTGAGCCTCGATGAGCTCAAAGCGGCCATGACTCCCAAGACCATCCTGGTGAGCATCATGGCGGCCAACAACGAGATCGGCGTGCTGCAACCCATCGCCGAAATCGGCGCGATCTGCCGCGAGCGCGGGGTTTTCTTTCACAGCGACGCGGTGCAGGCCGTGGGCAAGGTGCCGCTCGATGTCAACGCCATGAAGATTGACCTGATGTCGATCACCGCCCACAAGCTGTACGGGCCCAAGGGAGTCGGCGCGCTTTACGTCCGCCGCAAGAATCCGCGGGTACAGATTCAGGCCATCATCGACGGCGGCGGCCACGAGCGCGGCATGCGTTCGGGCACCTTGAACGTCCCCGGCATCGTGGGTCTGGGCAAGGCCTGCGAGCTGGCCATGCAGGAGATGCCGGAAGAGAGCAAGCGCCTGGCGACGATGCGCGACCGCCTGAAGAACCGCCTGGAAGCGGAGCTCGACGAGCTGCACGTCAACGGCACCATGGAACATCATCTTCCCGGCAACCTGAACATGAGCTTTGTGTATGTGGAAGGCGAATCGCTGCTGATGGGAATCAATGACATCGCGGTTTCCAGCGGCTCGGCATGCACCTCCGCGACCCTGGAGCCATCTTATGTACTGAAGGCCCTGGGCCTGGGAGACGACGTGGCCCACAGCTCCATCCGGTTCGGGCTGGGACGCTTCAACACCGAAGCCGAAGTGGATTACGTGGCCGAGCGCATGATCGACACGGTCAAGAAATTGCGCGAGCTGTCACCGCTGTACGAGATGGTCAAAGAAGGCATTGACCTGAGCAAGATCGAGTGGGAAACGCACTGACACTTCGCCGCACAAGTTCAGATAAGCGATTGGCGCGAATTTAAAACAAATTCAAGAAAAAGGAGAAACAAAATGTCTTACAGCGATAAAGTTCTCGATCACTACACCAATCCCCGCAACGTCGGCACCATGGACAAATCCAGCGGGGACGTAGGCACCGGCCTGGTGGGCGCGCCTGAATGTGGCGACGTCATGCGCCTCCAGATCAAGGTCAATCCCGAGACCCGCATCATCGAGGACGCCAAGTTCAAGACGTTTGGATGCGGCTCCGCCATCGCCTCTTCATCGCTGGCCACAGAGTGGGTCAAGGGCCGCAGCGTGGATGAAGCGCTGCAGCTCAAGAACACCGACATCGTGCGCGAGCTGGCCCTGCCGCCGGTGAAGATCCATTGCTCGGTGCTGGCGGAAGACGCCATTCGCGCCGCCATCGGCGACTGGAAGAAGAAGCAGGAAGCCAACGTCGCGGCCCCGGCCGCGGCTGCAGTGAAGAGCTAAGAAAACGGCATGGCATTTGCCCTGGACAGCCCGGTGCTGAACGCGCGCAACGCGCCCCCGAATGGCAAGAGCATTCAGGTGAGCGAGCGCGCGCTGGCGCGCATCCGCGCGGCGATGGCGAAAGAAAACATTTCGCCGGAGCAGGGCGGGCTTCGCCTCGGAGTGCAGGGCGGCGGGTGTTCCGGCTTGAGCTACAACATCCGCTTCGACAGCCAGGCCCGCGAGCGGGACCGGATTTACGAGTTCGACGACATCCGCATTTTTGTCGATCCGAAATCGTTTATCTATCTGCATGGCATGATCCTCGATTACGAGGCCGGGCTGATGAAGCAGGGATTCAACTTCATCAATCCCAACTCGTCGAAGTCGTGCGGGTGCGGCTCGTCTTTTTCCGCCTGACCTGCCGCCGGATGGGCGAGTGGCCACCGGCGGATTTTCCGCGATCAAAATACTCGGTGCGCTTCCGGCGGAATGAAATCAGGCTGCGTTCCGGGCACGCGAAGCCAGTGACCCAAACCTGAATGACTACACGCATATGACAACACCCAGCCAAACCGGTTTGCCTGAGCTCGACTCCCCGGTCGCGCCCACGCCCTCGCCGGCGTGCTGGTCATGCGGCGCAGCGGTCGTCACTTCCGCTCATTTCTGCCGGGCTTGCGGCAAGGTGCAGCCCAGCGGATCGATCGATCACTTTACGTTCTTTGGCCTGCTGCGTCTTTTGCAGATTGATCTGGCGCAACTGGAGCGCGAATTTTACCGCCTCAGCCGCAAGCTGCATCCTGACATGTCGGCCCGAGGAAATACCGGCGAGCAGCAGTGGAGCCTGGACAAGAGCTCGCAGCTTAACGACGCCTACCGCACGTTGCGCGATCCCATTGCGCGCACCGAGTACCTGCTGGAGCTCGAAGGCGTAAAGCTCGAAGAACAGTCGCAGGCAGCCACCCAACTGGCTCGGCAGACCGGCAATGAGAAGAAACAGGTTGTGCCTCCGGACCTTCTGGAAGAGGCGTTCGAGCTGAACATGCAGCTCGAAGAGATGCGCGCGGCGCGCAAGATGGGTGAGACCGACGCCGGCCTCGAATCCGATTTGCAAGCGGCGCGGAAGCAATGCGAATCCAAGCTCGAAACCCTGCAAGCCGAGCTCACGGACTTATGGAAGCAGTGGGACATTGCCTTGTCCGCCGCAGATTCCGCCGGCCACGACGCCGAGCGGCTGCGCGTGCGCGACCGCATGGTGGACCTGCTGAACCGGCGCTCCTACATTCGCAACCTGGTGCGCGACGTGCAACAGGCTCTAAGCCAATAATTTCGCGATTAGATTTAGCAACGACCTTAATCACTTATGGAAATCGGACAAGCAAAAGAACGCGTAGCCGGCATCGACCTGGGAACCACCAACTCGCTGATCGCATTCATGGCGGGCGATGAGCCGGTGATCATCCCCGGCGAAGACGGATCCAACCTGGTGCCGTCCCTGGTGGCCATGCCTCCGGGCGGCGCGGAGAACGAGCCCCTGGTGGGAAACCCGGCGCGAAAGGTCCTGGTGGCGCATCCCCGCCGCGCCATCTATTCGGTAAAGCGTCTGATGGGCCGCGGCGTGAATGACATTCAGGAAGAGCTGAAACTCTTTCCCTTTCACCTTGCGGAAAACTCCCAGCCCGGACAGGCCCTGCGCATCGCGCTGGGCGAACGCGAATTTACCCCGCCGGAAATTTCGGCATTCATCCTGCGCCAGCTCAAGCGCAACGCCGAGCGTTACTTCCGCGAGCCGGTTACGCGCGCGGTGATTACCGTCCCCGCATATTTCAACGACGCGCAACGCCAGGCCACCAAGGACGCGGGCCGCATCGCCGGCATCGAGGTCTTGCGCCTGGTCAACGAGCCCACCGCCGCCGCGCTGGCGTATGGCCTCGACAAGAAACGCGAAGGCATCATCGCGGTGTACGACTTTGGCGGCGGCACGTTCGATATCTCCATCCTTAAGCTGCACGAAGGCATCTTTGAGGTCATCGCCACCAACGGCGACACCCACCTGGGCGGAGACGATATCGATAACCTTCTCATCGCCACCGCTCTCGACGACATCGCGGGCGATTTGAAACTGGACGTGCGCGGCAACGGCGAAGCGGTGCAGACCGTGCGCCAGGCGGTCATCGACGCCAAGATTGCCCTGTCGTTCGAGGACGAGGCGGTCATCGACATTGAATTGCCGGGGACCGGCGGCGTGCGTTACCAGCGCGCGCTCAACCGCACGGCTTTTGAGCAGGTCATTGCCCCGGTGCTGGAACGCACTCTGGTTTCATGCCGCCAGGCGCTGGCCGACGCAAAATTGACCGCCGCGCAGATCGAAGAAGTGGTGCTGGTGGGCGGATCCACCCGCATTCCCCGGGTGCGCGCGCTGGTGAAGGAACTGTTCCAACGCGAACCGCACACTGATCTGAATCCTGACGAAGTCGGCGCCCTGGGCGCCGCGGTGCAAGCCAACATCCTGGCTGGAGGCTCCGAGGCCACGCGCGACATGCTGCTGCTCGATGTGACCCCGCTTTCCCTGGGGATTGAAACCGCCGGCGGCGTGGTGGCCAAAATCATTCAGCGCAATTCCACCATCCCCGCGTCCGCCACCGAGCACTTCACCACCTGGGTCGATGGGCAGGTGAATGTCGCCATCCACGTGCTGCAGGGTGAGCGCGAGCTGGCGGAAGATTGCCGCTCGCTGGCGCGCTTTGATCTGAAAGGCATTCCCCCGATGACGGCGGGCATGCCGCGCATCGAAGTCAGGTTTCTGATCGACGCCAACGGCATCCTGAATGTTTCGGCGCGGGAGCAGCGCAGCGGCAAAGAAGCGGAGATCGAAGTGAAACCCACCTATGGTCTCAGCGATGAGCAGGTGGAGAGCATGATTCTCGATTCATTCGACAATGCGGAAGAAGATTTTCGCAAGCGCCAGTTGATCGAGGCGCGCAACGAGGCTGACACCATCATCCTGGCGCTGGCCAAGGGCCGCAAGCATGCCGCGTGGGCCCAGTTGTCCGCCGGCGAGCAGCAGCAGACCGCGAGGCTCGAAGCCCGGGTGGAGAAGGTCAAGAACGGCGAAGACTACAAGGCGATTCGCGACGCCATCGACGAGTTGAACAAGGGCACCACCCGGCTGGCGGAGCTGATGATGAATTCGGTAACCGGCGCCCTGGCGGGCAAGACCATGGATGCAGCCAACCAAGACCTGGGCGCAGGCCCCACGGCGCCGCATCCCTTCGCCAAGGCGGAGATCAGTTGATCGCCCCCATTCTGAAAGGAGAGCAATTTTATGGGTGGTAAGAACCCATACATCGAGGAAGCCAGTTACACTCCGGCGGCCAAAAAATATAAACTCACCTTTATTAAAGAAGGCAAGACGGTGGAAGTGGATCCGGCGGCGGTGCCGTACGGCCACAACGGCCTGCCGGGCAGCATCCTGGATATTGCCAGCGGATTTGATGTGGATCTTGACCACGCCTGCGGCGGAGTGAACGCGTGCTCCACCTGCCACGTGATCGTGCACCAGGGATTGGAATCGTGCAACGACACCACCGACGCCGAGCTCGATGAGCTGGACATGGCGCCTGGTCTCACCCCGCAATCGCGGCTGGGATGCCAGTGCGTGCCCGATGGAACCGCCGACATGGTCATCGAGATTCCCGAGTGGAACAAGAATTACGCCAAGGAACCTCACTAGAATAAGTTTCAGATAAAAGCGCCGGCATTGCGTCGACAAGGAGTGGTCACGATGGGGTTAGAACTGGATTGGAATTCAGCCGAGGACATCGGCATCATGCTGGCGGAAAGGTTTCCCGCAATCGATCCGCTCACCGTGCGCTTCACCGAGCTGCACAGCTACGTAATGGGATTGCCGAACTTCGCGGGCGACGCCAAGGCATCGAACGAAGGCAAGCTTGAAGCCATCCAGATGGCGTGGCATGAGGAGTATCTGGAATCGCAGAAATAGTCGCGCAGTTGAAAGTCGCGGAGCCGCCAGGCTCCAGTCATCCGACCCCTTATACGACAGCTTTACGCAGACGCCGCGCCGCTTCTTCCGGAGGCATGGGGTTGATGTAAATACCAGAGCCCAGTTCAAACCCTCCGATTTTCGACAACCGCGGCATGACCTCGATGTGCCAGTGATAGTAGTCGAGCGGCGCTTCGCCAAGCGGCGCGGTATGAATCACCAGGTTCGAAGCGGGGAGCGCCAGTGCGCTATCCAGCTTTGCCATCAGTCGCTTCACCGAGCGCGCCAGATTTTCCAGGGAAGCCGCCGGCATGTTCTCGAAGGCTGATTCGTGCTTCCTCGGCAGAATGCGTGCCTCGAAGGGAAACCGCGAGGCATAGGGCGCCAGGGCCACAAAATCCTCGTTCCGATCAATCATGCGGGTGCCCGCCGCAACCTCCTGTTGCAGCATGTCGCAAAACAGGCAATGCTCTTTCAGCTTGAAATAACTCTCGGCCCATTGCAGCTCGCGGCTCACTTCGCTCGGAACCACCGGCATGGCCAGCAACTGCGAATGAGGATGCCGCAAGGTGGCCCCGGCGGCGTAGCCGTGGTTCTTGAAGATGAGAATGTACTGCAAGCGCGGATCTTTTTTCAGGTCAAGAATGCGGCTGCGAAACGTCTGGAACACGCGGCCGATCTGCCCTTCCGTCATGGTTGCGAAGGTCTGATCGTGTCCGGGACTTTCGATAATGACCTCGTGCGTTCCCCATCCACCAATGGATTCGAAGATGCCTTCGGTCTTGCGCTCGATGTCTCCTTCAGGGCTGAGCGCGGGATACTTATTGGGAACGACTCGCACCAACCAGCTCGGGCTGTTGGCGGGCGAGGGCGGAGGACGAAGGGCAAGTATTTCAGGAGGGGTAAGACCTTCGCTGCCCTCGCAAAAGGGGCAGGAGCCGGATTTATCGGCGAAATCAGGGCGGGTATCGGGGTCGCGAAAATCGGAGGGACGCAAGGCCCGGCCGGGGGCAATGATCACCCGGCGGCCGGTGACCGGGTCCTGCCTCAGTTCCTGCAATGATCAATCCTTTCGCACCGGTGGTTTTGCGGCGCCCGAAGCGCGCCGGCCACTTTACGTCATGGCAAAGGCGTTGCGATACAGGGTTATGTCGGGGCGCGGCGTGTCGTAATAAATCGTGACCACGTCAAAGCGATGCGGAGGGCTGCCGGGGATGCGCCGCAGATAATCGCGCGCCACCGCGCAAAGCTCGCGTTTCTTCGCGGAATCGACCGCAGCCTCGGCGGGCTTGATGTCGCGGCCGGTGCGCGTCTTCACTTCCACAAAACACAGGATGCCTTTTTCCCATCCAATCAGATCGATCTCGCCGCGCAGCCTGGCGGTGCGGTAGTTCTTGCCGACCATGACGTATCCCAGGCCGCGCAGGTAGAAGTAGGCCTGTTCTTCGCCGCGCTCGCCAACCTGCAAATGCGCGGCGCGCTGCGAATCGCGTCCCGCCAGGGTGGTGAGGGCGTTGAGTGACCGCACGATTGCGTGGGTAAGCCGGCCGGAAGGCATCGATGCCGCCCATGCTACTGCAAAGCAGAGGCAGAGTCGAGACCATCTCCTGCGCAAAGGCGCCAAAGATGTGCCGGAGGAAAATCATTCTGCAACGATAGTGGAGACGCTTGATGCGCGGGGTGCATCAGCTCGCGGCCGGCGCATGGATGAGACGATCAATGAGGTTCTTCAACTGATCGGCGTCTTTAGGATAGGAAACCCAGTCGTTGCCGCTGAAGTTCGCGTCTTTGCCTTCGAGGTCTTCGCCATACTCATCCGCGATCACCACCAGGGGAACCTGCCCGTCATACCTGGCGTGGCGCCGCAGTCTGCGCCCCACATTTAACGCCTCTTCAGGGGACTTGCCCACCACGTTCACTAAGAACAAATGAGCCTTGATGTGCCCACCGTCCAGTTTCTCCGCCGCATCTTCTTCGTTCACGGCGACGATCACCCGGTGACCATGGGCTTCCATGGTTCGTTTCAGCAGGGGACGAGTTTCGTCGTCTTCTTCCACCATGAAAATTGTCATTTGACCTTGCCGAGACATGCAGGACACCCGAGGTTCTTAATTACAAAGTATGCAATATTCGTCGCCATTCGTCAGCCACCAAACGCACCGAGCACTGTACGTTGCGCACGGACAAGAAGATAATGAAGGGGTACATTTTTCTTCACAAGCTTCCATCCGACATTAGGGTCGCCGTTTCGTATTCTTTGCCTTCTGCCGCGCACTGCCTTGCCGGGGTTTACCGCACGTAGAAGGGCTGCTCATGTCCACGCTTTCGAAGTCAACTCCACCCACATCGAACCTTATTCTCAATGCCCTGACGCAGCCGGAGTTTGAACAGCTCGCGCCCAGCCTTGAACCAATGCGTCTGTGGATAGGTGAGGTTCTTTACCGTCCCGATGAGCCGATCAAGTATGTCTATTTTCCCAATCGCGGCACCATCTCGCTGGTGTCACTTTTTGAATCGGGTGAGAGCGTCGAAGTGGGCATGGTGGGCAACGAGGGCATGTTCGGGGTCTGCGTCTTCCTGGGCAGCGTCAGCAACCTGCTGGAGGCAATCGTGCAGCTTCCCGGCGACGCGTTAAGACTCCCCGCCGCGATCCTCAAAAAAGAATTTGCCCGTGGCGGACTTTTTCAGGACCTGCTCTTGCGCTACACCCAGGCCTTCATTACCCAGATCGCGCAAAACGCTGCCTGCAACCGCGCCCACAATACCGAACAACGGCTGGCGCGCTGGCTGCTCATGTGCCAGGACCGGTCGCAAACCCAGGACCTCGAGGTCACCCAGGAATTCATCGCCACCATGCTGGGCACCCGCCGTGCCAGCGTCACCGTGGCCGCCGGCTTGCTGAAGGACGCGGGCATCATCAGTTATACCCGCGGGCATGTCCAGATCATTGACCGCCAAAAACTGGAAGCGATGTCTTGTGAGTGCTACTCAACCCTGAAGAACGAGTTCCACCGCTACCTGCCCGGCAATACCGCCCGCGAAACCTAGCGCCTTGGCGCTGCCGATTTTCAAGTCGCCGCGCCGCGTCCGCGGGGCATGGCGGCAGGCAGAAGCATGTTCTTTCCTAAGCATGGTCTTTCTTAAGCACGGTCTTTCTTAACCCCGGTCTTTCTTAATGCGGAAGCTCACTCTTATCTCTTTTGGGACCGAAGAACACGTTTTATATGTCCTTCAGAACAGAAGTACGCGTTTTATGTGAATTGTCATTCCGAGCGCAGAAGCTGTGAAATAACCCCAAAAGACAAAAATTCCGACCAACTAACTTATTTCCATTCAACAACTTGGCGTTGTTCGTTTTTTCGGTC
>JBBSHD010000066.1:0-8978 GCA_038253455.1 Terriglobales bacterium
AAGTCACCCTATTTTTTGCACCGAACTCTCCCTGATTGGAATCTTATGATGAATCCCCCTTTTCGTCGTTTTACTGTTTAGAGACTCAGGTTCGCCGCTTAATGCTAATTCCCGCGCTTTCAATGTCTTAGCACTCGGCGCTGGTTCATTTGTGACTCCGATTCTGGGTCGTTTTAGCCGGCTTTGCATTTATACATATTATAGACCACCATTTCTTAATATACTGCATCAGCTACTAAAAAAGTGCTGCTTATCAAGCCCCGCCGATTTTGTGCGGGGGTGGTGCGTGCCATTGATATTGTTCGCATTGCCCTTGAGGCATTTGGCGCGCCGATCTATGTTCGCAAAGAGATTGTACATAACCGCTATGTGGTGGATGACCTCACCTCCAAGGGCGCCATTTTCGTTGACAATATCGACGAGGTGCCGACCGGGGCGCGGGTGATTTACAGCGCGCACGGAGTGTCGCCGGAAGTGCGCGATGCCAGCGAACTGCGTCGGTTGCGGGTGATCGACGCCACCTGTCCGCTGGTGACCAAGGTCCACGTGGAGGCGGTAAAGTTTGCCCGCGAGGGACGCACTATTATCCTCATCGGACATCGCGATCATGATGAGATCGTGGGCACCCTGGGGGAGGCCCCGGACGTGACCCAGGTGGTCAGCAATCCGGCCGAGGTGGCGAACCTGGTGGTTCCCGACCCCAACCGGCTGGCCTACCTGACGCAAACCACGCTCAGCCTGGATGAGGCCAGCGACATCATCGCGGCGCTGAAGCAGCGCTTCCCCAACATTCATGGCCCGGCGGCGCAGGACATCTGTTATGCCACCGAGAACCGCCAGGTGGCGGTGAAGCACGTGGCCAGCGAGGCCCAACTGGTGCTGGTGGTGGGCTCGGAGAACAGCTCCAACTCCAACCGGCTGGTCGAAGTGTCCCACAACCTGAATACGCCTTCGTACCTGATCGAAAATTTCCGTTCCATCCAGCCGCAATGGCTGGAAGGCGTGACCACTCTGGCATTGACCGCGGGCGCCTCGGCGCCGGAATGCCTGGTGGAAGAAGTGCTTACATTCCTGGCCCCGCTGGGATTTACCAATGTGCAGGAAGTGGAAGTGATTCCCGAGAACGTTCGATTTGGCCTGCCGCCCGAAATTGTGGAAGCGATCGGCGCCGCACCGGTGAGTGCGGCGGCGGAGTAGGACGCATTGCCCCCCTCGAGCGGCGCCAGCCGCAAAACCAATAACATTTTTGGCCAGGGCGGCGAACTGCGCGACCGGGTAAAGCTTGCGGTGGAGCGCACGCGCGATTTTCTTTTCTCCACCCAGCACGAAGATGGTTACTGGTGCGGCGAACTCGAGGCCGACACCACCCTTGAATCCGATTACATCCTGCTGCACACGCTTCTCGGCACCGGCCGCCAGGAGCGCATCGCCAAAGCCGCGCGGGAAATTATGCGCCACCAGAATGAAGACGGCGGATGGGCCATCTACCGGGGCGGTCCCTCGCAGATCAGTGCGTCGGTGAAAGCCTATTTCGGCCTCAAGCTGGCGGGCTATTCGCCGGATGATGACGCGCTGGCGCGGGCGCGAAAGCGCATTCTGGAACTGGGCGGCGTGACCGAGGTCAACACCTTCACCAAGATCTACCTGTGCTTCCTGGGGCAATACGATTACGACGCGGTGCCCGCGATTCCACCGGAGATCGTGCTGTTTCCCAAGTGGTTCTGGTTCAACATCTACGAAATTTCGTCGTGGTCGCGCGCCATCCTGGTGCCGCTATCGATCGCCTACGCCAAGAAGCCGTTCAAGAAAATTCCGCCGGAGCTGGGCGTCGAAGAACTGTTTGTGGGCGGCAAGAACAGCGCCAGCCTGTACCTGAAGTGGGATGCCAAGATTGTGAGCTGGCGCAATTTCTTTCTGCTGCTGGACCGCATGACCCACTGGTTCGAGCGGGTGCACGTGCGGCCGCTGCGCTCCATCGCGCTGCGCAGCGCGGAAAAATGGCTGCTGGAACGCCTGGAGATGAGTGATGGGCTGGGAGCGATTTATCCGGCGATGATGAATTCGATCATTGCGCTGCGCTGCTTGGGCTATTCGGTGGATGACCCGCAATTCATTCGCGCCATGGATGAATTCGAGGCGCTGGGAATCGAAGAAGAAAATACGTTCCGCATGCAGCCCTGCAAGTCCCCGGTGTGGGACACGGCATACGCCATGTTTGCGCTGGGCGAGAGCGGAGTCGCGCCCGCCGATCCGCGGATGCTGGCGGCGGGAGACTGGATCCTGAAGAAGCAGGTTACGCATCCCGGCGACTGGGCAGTGAAGGTCAAGAACGTGGCGCCCGCGGGCTGGTATTTCGAGTTCAACAACGAGTTCTATCCCGACGTGGATGACAGCGCCATGGTGATGCTGGGGCTGAGCCAGGTGAGGCATCCTAACGAGCGTTACCAGCACGAATCGGTGCAGCGCGCGGTGCGTTGGATTATGGCCATGCAATGCAAGAACGGCGGCTGGAGCTCGTTCGATAAAGACAACGACAAGATGGTGTTCCAGTACGTGCCCTTCGCCGATCACAACGCCATGCTCGATCCGCCGACCGCGGACATCACCGGGCGGGTGCTGGAAATGCTGGCCGCCTACGGTCATACCCGCGACGAGAAGCCGGTGCGGCGGGCAATCGACTTCCTCAAGAACGAACAGGAACCCGACGGCTCTTGGTTCGGCCGCTGGGGCTCAAACTACATTTACGGCACCATGCAGGTGCTGCGCGGCCTTGAGGCCATGGGCGTCGATAGCCACGAACCCTACGTGCAGCAAGGCGCGGAGTGGCTGCGGATGGTGCAGAACAGCGATGGCGGCTGGGGCGAATCGATGTTGTCGTACGACGAACCCGCCACCCGCGGGGTGGGCCCGAGCACCCCTTCGCAGACCGCATGGGCGATATTGGGCTTGCTCGCGGCCAACGATATCCGCAGCGATTCAGTGCGCCGCGGCTTGGCCTGGCTGCTGGATACGCAAAAGCCAGACGGGGCATGGGATGAGCCGCAGTACACCGGCGTCGGATTTCCGCGGGTGTTTTACCTGGCCTATCACCTGTACCGGATTTATTTCCCGTTGCTGGCTTTGACGCTGAGCGCGCGCATGGCGGACGCGGGTGGTGCGGATGTTGCACAAGTGAAATCCGAGGCCGGGCAGCTGGGACCTGCTTCGTAGCCAACGCAAGGGCTTCGCGCAGGAGCCATCACAGGCCGCGCCATTTGCAATGCAATGAAGCGGCCTGCCTCTGATTCTCCCCACTCTTTATGAAAATTCTGGTTACTGGAGCTACCGGATTTGTGGGCAGCCATGTAGCGCGGCGGCTGGCAAAGCAAGGCGCCGACCTGCGGCTGCTGGTGCGGCGCACCAGCCGCACCGGGAATATCGATGCCATCCATGCCGAACGGGTAGTGGGAGACCTCGAAGATGCGGCATCTTTGCGCAAAGCGGTGCAAGGCTGTGAATTTGTTTTTCATGTCGCCGCCGATTACCGGCTGTGGGCGCCCGATTCGCAATCGATGTACCGCGCCAACGTTGAGGGAACGCGGGCCATGATCGAGGCGGCGGCCCATGCGGGTGTCCGCCGGCTGATCTATACCAGCAGCGTGGCGACCATGGGGTTTCGCAAAGATGGCGAGCCCTGTGATGAAAATTCTCCGGTGTCGGAAAATGAAATGATCGGGCATTACAAGCGGTCGAAGTTCATGGCGGAACAGATCGCGTTGCGCGCGGGGGCGGGCGGCGGCAAGGTGGTGGTGGTCAACCCCAGCGCTCCGGTGGGCGAGCAGGACATCAAGCCTACGCCCACGGGAAGGATTGTCCTCGACTTTCTCAACGGAAAATTTCCCGCCTATACCGATACCGGCCTGAACTTGGTGGATGTGGATGAAATTGCCGCCGGACACATTGCCGCCATGGAGCGCGCCCGGCCGGGGGAGCGCTACATCCTGGGCGGGGAAAACCTGACGCTGAAGCAGGTGCTGGATAAGCTGTCGGCGATTTCGGGCGTCCCCGCGCCCGTGATGAAAGTGCCGTATGCGGTGGCGCTGGGCTTCGCGGCCTTCGACACATTCTTTACCGGCATGATTCGCAAGCAGGTCCCGCGGGCCACCATCGATGCGGTGCGCATGGGGCGCAAAAAGATGTACGTGTCTTCGGCCAAGGCAGAGCGCGATCTGGGATGGCGGATCGTCCCCGTGGACTCCGCCCTGCGCCGCGCCGCTGAGTGGTTTGTGGAGCACGGCTACGTTTCTAAAACGCTGCCGAGATTGGCCGCGCAGCCCCATCATGAGACCGCGCTGTGAGCCGGAACGCTGCATGAACCGCATCGGCATCGTGGCCGCGCTGCGCGCCGAGGTCAAACCCCTGCTGGACAAGGGAAAGTGGATGACGGTTGCGTACCGGGGAAAGGAAAAGGAATTCACCATCCTCGAGAGCGAGCGCGCGGTCATGATATGTGGGGGAATGGGAGCCCGGCCGGCCACCATCGCCAGCGAAGCGCTGCTGGAGTTTACCGGAGGTGGGATCAGTTTGCTGGTTTCGGCCGGGCTGGCGGGCGCGCTGGTAGATAATTTGCGGATTGGGAACATCTTTTGTCCGGCGATGGTGTTGACATCACAGATGGACGTCAGCAGCGGGCGATTGCGAACCGCCGCGGGCAGGGGTGGATTGATCACCACCTCGGCGGTCGCGGGGGTCCGCGAAAAGCAGGAGCTGCACCAGGATTGGGGCGCGGACGCCGTGGACATGGAAGCGTTTTCTGTGGCGCAGGTCGCGCAGGCTCACGGCTGCACGTTTGTCGCGGTCAAAGCGATCTCTGATGAGCTGGGTTTTGCCATGCCGGACATGCGGGGTTTCATCGATGAAGAAGGACAATTCCGCAGGGGAAGTTTCATTCGGCACGCCGCGCTGCGGCCGGGTATCTGGCCGGCGCTGATGCGGCTGAGCCGGGACAGCGCTCGCGCGGCCAACAGCCTGTGCGGCGCGCTGGCAGAGTTGATCGCAAGCGACGAGGCACGGCGATTAGAATTGATATCGTCCTGGGCGGTGCGCGGACGAAATGCGCATTCTTCCCGGGAATTGCGGGCCGACGGAATTTCATCCCAATGACGACTGCCGCTGCCACTAAATCAAGCCAGGTGCAAAGCTCGAGCGCATCCCCGGGAAGCATTCCGCGGGAGATGCGAGCGGCAATTTATTACGGCAAGAACGACGTCAGGGTGGACAAAGTTCCGGTGCCTGAAATTGGGGCGAAGGAACTGCTGGTGCGGGTGCATACCTGCGGTATCTGCGGCACCGATCTAAAGAAAATTTCCACGGGATCGCACTCCGCTCCGCGTATCTTCGGGCACGAGATCGCGGGTGAAGTGGCTGCGGTGGGCGAGGGCACGGCGGGTTTTGCGACGGGCGACCGGGTCATGGTGTTCCACCACATCCCCTGCGGCGACTGCTATTACTGCCGGCACAAGGTCTATGCGCAGTGCTCGACCTACAAGAAGGTGGGAACCACTGCCGGGTTCGAACCCTCGGGCGGCGGGTTCGCCGAATACATCAGGGTGATGGAAAATATCGTGGCCCGCGGCGTGGTGCGAATCCCGGCGAACGTCAGCTACGAGCAGGCCAGCTTCATCGAGCCGGTCAACACCTGCATGAAGGCCATCCAGACGCTGGCGATTGCGCCGGGTGAAAACGTGCTGGTGATCGGCCAGGGCGCGATCGGAATCATCCTGGGTTTGCTGGCGAAGCGCGCCGGGGCACGGGTAACAACTTCCGATTTGTATGAGCAGAGGCTTACAATCAGCAGGTGCCTGGGACTGGACGACGCGCTGAACCCCGGGCAGCAGGATGTGGTGCAGGAAATGCGGGCGCGGACTGAGGGCCGGGGAGCTGATGCGGTGATCCTGGCGGTGGCGTCGAATTCCATGATCCCGGTGGCGTTGCAGGCGGCGCGTCCGGGGGGCAGGATGATGTTGTTCGCGCAGACGTCGCGCAGCGAGGTCACCATCGATCCATCATTGATTTGTGTGGATGAAAAGACTTTACTGGGGTCGTACAGCGCTTCGGCAGACCTGCAGGAAGAATCGGCGCGGTTGGTGTTCAGCGGTGAAATTGATTTCGCCCGGCTGATCACTCACCGATTTTCCCTGGGCGACGCGGTGGCGGGTTTCGAGATGGCGGCGCATCCGCAGCCGGATTCGTTGAAAATCGTAATTCAGCGCGAGGTTAAAGCGGCGCACCCAGCCGCCATTTGAATCATTCCAATGCCGGATAGCTCCAATAGAAGTAGGCCAAGCCCCAGACCTGGATCAAGGGGCATGGGTGGAAATGAAATTCCCGCAATCATGAACGGAAAAATGACAGCTGCGGTCCTCTACGGTAAAGAGGACATCAAGATTGAGAGCGTCCCCATCCCCCAACTGGATGATGGCGAGGTGCTGATTAAAGTTGAGGTGGCGCTGACCTGCGGCACCGACTTGAAAGTGTACCAGCGCGGCTACCACGCGCGCATGATCGTGCCGCCAGCGCTGTTCGGGCACGAGTCGGCCGGAATCATTGCCGAAGTCGCTCCCGGGGTAAAAGGATTCAAGAAAGGGATGCGGGTAGTGGCGTTGAACTCCGCGCCCTGCGGCGTTTGTTTTTACTGCTCGAAGCACCAGGAAAATCTGTGCGACGATTTGCTGTTTAACAACGGCGCCTATGCGGAATACATCAAGGTGCCGCGGCGGATCGTGGAGCGCAACCTGCTCGCCATACCCGAAGGCACCAGCTTCGAAGCGGCCGCACTCACCGAGCCCCTGGCCTGCGTGCTGCGTGGGCTGCACGAAAGCCGCGTGGAAGTCGGGGACACCGTCACCGTCATCGGCGGAGGCCCCATCGGGTTGATGATGATGCAGGTCGCCGGGGTGAACGGATGCCGAGTCATCGCGGTGGTCAAGCATGACGACCAGGATGAAGCGGCGCGGAAATTCGGCGCGCATGAAGTCATCAACCTGGGCAAGGTGAGCGATCCGGTGAAGGCGGTGCGCGCGCTATCGGCGGGCGGGCGCGGCTCGGACGTGGTCATCGAAGCGGTCGGGCGTCCGCTGGCGTGGCAGTGGTCGCTGGAAATGGTGCGCAAGGGCGGGCTGATCAATTTCTTCGGCGGATGCCCAGCCGGCACCCGCGTGGAACTCGATACCCAGGTCATGCACTATTCCGACCTGACGCTCAAGGCCAGCTTCCATCACACGCCTGACATGGTGCGCAAGGCATTCGGATTGATCACGGAAAAGAAGATCCGCCCGACGGATTACATCACCGACGAAGCGCCGCTGTCGCGCCTGCAGCAGGTGCTGAATGAATTACTGCATCGCCGGACCCAGATCAAGACTGCGATCATCCCGGGACACTAAGACGGCGTTGCCCTGAAACCTATGCCATCGAGCAGCCGTCCAATTTCGCCTGCAAACGAACTTTTCGAAGCCGCGCCGCGGATGGACGGCGACATTGCCGGGCGCAATGAGCCGAAAGCGCGTGGCGAGCGCGATCCCTGGGCGGCGTTTCCTCCTGAGTATCGCATTCCCGGCAGTGCGCCGTCGCTGGCCGAGTCGCTGCAGTACTGCCGGTGCCTGGCGACCACGCATTATGAGAACTTTTCGGTGGCCACGTGGTTTCTTCCGCAGCGCCTGCGGCCGCATTTCTACAGCGTCTATGCGTATTGCCGCATCGCCGATGACCTGGGCGATGAGGCCGCCAGCCGCGAAGACGCACTGCAACTTCTGGACGAATGGAGCGCGGAGCTGGATGCCTGTTACGGCGGCCACCCGCGGCATCCGGCCATGGTGGCTTTGCAAAAGACCATTGCCGAATGCGAAATTCCGCGGGAACCGTTTGCCGATCTCCTACGCGCATTTCGCCAGGACCAGGCGGTAACGCGTTACCCGACTTTTGAGGACCTGCTGCAATACTGCCGGTACTCGGCCAACCCGGTAGGCAGGATCGTGCTTTACCTCTGCGGCTTTCGCGATGCCGAGCGGCAGCGGCTCTCCGATTTCACCTGCACCGCTCTGCAACTGGCAAATTTCTGGCAGGATGTAGTGCCTGACTACGCCAAAGGACGAATTTATCTCCCTCTGGAGAGCATGCAGAAGTTTGGCGTATCTGAGCAAGACATTGCGGCGCGTAGATTCACCCCGCAGTTCGCGGACTTGATGAAACTTGAAGTGACGCGCGCCCGGGAATGGTTCAGCTGCGGCCTGCCGCTGGCGGGACAAGTGGACAAACAGTTGGCCGTGGATATCGAGCTATTTACCCGCGGCGGAGAAGAGATTCTCAACGCGATCGAGCGCCAGGGATTCGATGTGCTGCGCTCACGCCCGGTGATCTCCAAGCCTCGCAAGCTGGCCCTGGTGGTGCGCGCGCTGGCGGGAACGGTGGCGGGGCGGGCGCGGATCTCATCGTTCACGCGGCCCGCGGGGAAACAGACGCGATGAGCCCGGAGTCTCCGGAGATACGTCCGGCAAGCTGTGCGCAGTTTACCCAATCGCAATTGCGGCAGGCTTATGGAGTGTGCAGCGCCATTGCTCGCGCTGCCGCCAGAAACTTCTATTATGCTTTTCTGGCGCTGCCGCAGGCCAAGCGCAGCGCGCTATGCGCGGTCTATGCGTTCATGCGTCACGCCGATGATATTGCCGACGAGTCCGGCGCTTCGAGCGAAGCCAAGCGAGCGAAACTGACCGCCTGGCTGAACGGACTGCACGGGGCCTCCGCGGGCGCGCCCACCGATGATCCCGTGCACATCGCGCTGTGCGACGCGCTGCACCGTTTCCAGATACCCATGGATCTCTTCGACAAGCTGGTGGCCGGCGCCGCCATGGATCTCGACCGGGGAAGCCCGATCGCTGAAGTTCCTCTGCCCGCCGCGAGTCTAATACCGGTGCAGTATCAAACCTTCAACGATCTCTATC
>JBBSHD010000067.1:0-8976 GCA_038253455.1 Terriglobales bacterium
GAATCGACGTCGTGATACGAGCCGTCATAGAGAATGACCTTGAAATCCACCACGGGAAACCCCGCCAGGTAGCCGCGTTGCGCCGCTTCCACAATTCCTTTTTCAATCGCGGGAATAAAATTCTTGGGGATGGAGCCGCCGAAGATTTCGTTGGAAAATTCGAAGTTGGATCCGCGCTGCAGAGGCTCCATGCGAATCTTGCAGTCGCCATACTGCCCGTGGCCGCCGGTCTGCTTCTTGTGCCGGCCCTGCACGTCCGCCTTGCCGCGAATAGTTTCGCGGTATGGGACCTTGGGCGCCTTCAACAGCACTTCGGAGTGATAACGCTTCTTGAGCTTGGAGACGATCACCTCAATATGCTGCTGGCCGGTGCCTGATACCAGGAACTCCTTGGTCTGCGGATCGCGATAGAAGCGCACCATCAAATCCTCTTCCATCAGCTTGTGAATGCCGTTGCCCAGCTTGTCTTCATCGGCGCGGGATTTCGGCTCCACCGCAAAAGTGATGGCCGGCTCCGCCAGTTGCAGCCCGGGATACTGGATGGGATGGGCCTTCTCTCCCAGGGTGTCGCCGGTCAGCGTGTCTTTGAGTTTCGCCACCGCGCCAATATCACCGGCGTGCAGTTCGGTCACGGGAATCGCGTTCTTGCCCTGCATGATGGAAAGATGCGACAGCTTCTCGCCGCCGTTGCGGGTGAAGTTCTGCACTGCCGCGTCGTTCCTGGCGCACCCGGAAAACACTTTGAAAAAAGACACCCGGCCCGCAAACGGATCCGACACGGTCTTGAAAACATAGAGCGACAACGGGCCGGAATTTTTCACTTCGCGCACCGCCGGTTCCTTGCCATCGACCGCCGCGGCGGCAACCGGTGGACGCTCGGTGGCGGCGGGCAGATAGTCCACAGTGAAATCCAGGACGCGATCGATGCCGATGTTGCCCAGTCCCGACGCAAACAACACCGGGAAGATACGGCGCTCGCGAATGGCGTTGCGCATACCCGCCACCAGGTGTTCTTCGCCCAGCGTGCCGGTATCAAAAAATTCGGTCATGAGCTCGTCATTGCTTTCCGCGATCTGCTCCACCAGGCGTTCGTGCGCCGCTTTGGCGAGGCCTTCCATACCCGGCGGTATCTCGATCTCCCGTCCCTTGCCGTTGCCGCCCATGTCATACGAGTAGGCGCGCATGCGCACGATATCCACCATGCCAGACAGTGATTTTTCCTTGCCGATGGGCAATTGCGCGGTGACCACGGTGCGGCCAAAAGCGCGGGTGATCGATTCGTAAACCCGCTCCACGTCGGCGTGATCGCGATCCATCCGGCTCACCACGATGATGCGCGGCAGCTCAAATTCTTCGGCGTAGCCCCACGCGCGCTCGGTCATCACCTCAACCCCGGCCACTCCGTCGATCACCACCAGGGCCGCTTCGCAGGCGATCATGGCGGCCTTGGCCTCGTGAATGAACATGTTGAAGCCCGGGGTATCGAGAAAGTTGATCTTGGCGCGGTTCCATTCGGCGTAGGCCGCGGATGTGGAAATCGTCATCCGCCGCGCGATTTCCTCTTCATCGTGGTCGGTGGTGGTCGAGCCTTCGTCCACCCGTCCCCACTGGGCGGTGGCGCCCGATGCGTACAGCATGGCGGATAAGAGCGAGGTTTTGCCGGCGTGGGAATGGCCAACCATGGCCACGTTGCGGATTTGAGCGCCTTCGTAAACCTTCACGGCGTAACTCCTTTCAACGGCGGGGCGGTGCGCGGGCAACGATGCTAGCACATCGCCGGAGAGCGCCTCAATCGCCGATATCCCCTTGCCAATGGGTTAATATCTTCCAGCCGGGTTAACATCAATGATGGCGTCGCGCGGCAGCGACAGAAAATTCTGACGCCAAACCCGCGGAAAATGATTCTAATCAAGTGAAGGAATCTAAAAATGCATAGCCTTGCCAAAATTGCAGCGTGTCTTGTACCTCTCGTGCTCGTGGTTACAGCGGGGGCCGTCGATACCTCTTCGCTGAAACCGCCCAAAGGATCGGCCGTGGCCCTCATCATCTTCGAGGACCTGCAGTGCCCGGATTGCGCCCGCGCCGCGCCGCTCATGGTCGAGGCCGCGCGTACCTACAAGATCCCGCTGGTCAGGCATGACTTCCCGCTGCCCCAGCACAACTGGTCGTTCCAGGCGGCGATCAATGCCCGGTTCTTTGACCTCAAGTCGGAAAAACTGGGGGACGCCTACCGCGACGAGCTCTTCCGCAACCAGCCCTCGATCACCCCCAATAATCTGCGGACGTTCACCGAAAAGTTTGCCGCGGACAACAAAATCAAGTTCCCCATGCTGGTCGATCCCGGCAAGAAACTCGAAGAAAAGGTCCGCGCCGATTACGCGCTGGGACAGAGAGTGGGGATTGAGCACACCCCCACTATCTATGTCGCCAGCCATCGCAACACCGGCGAGCCGTTTGTGGAAGTGGTTGACCGGTCGCAGCTTTACCACATGATCGATCAGATGAAGCAGGGCGCAACCCCCGAATCCGCCCCTGCGGCGGCAGCGGTCAAAACCAGGAAGCGCTCTAAGGCGGCTGGTAAGCACTAGGCTCTAGGATTGCATTGCGAGGACGCCTGCGGGGCGGCTTTTCTTGTGCTTTAGAGCGGTTCATAGCTCCCGTATCCCCATTTCCCGAAGCGGGATGTCATTCTGACGACCCCCGGCTTTATCGGGGTGAGGAAGAATCCCTACCCTCTGCAAACTCTCAGCTAACCCGATGGTTCATCTCCGCCAAATACTGACCACAGTAGGACGACGGTGAGCGCTCCGCCTGCTCCGGTAGCGGAGCCGAAAAAGAACCTCGGGGGAAATATTTGTCGAAGAGTAGGGATCCTTCCTCGCCCCGATAAAGCCGGGGGTCGTCAGGATGACACCGGGGGAGGGGGCTCACTACTAAGGAACCGCTCTAGAAGTTGACCTTCACTCCCAGCTGCGCCGCGAACGGAATTCCCACGGTAGTGCCCGGGCCAAAAAAGTCTCCCAGCGCCCCGCCGGGAAAACGCAAGTCCTTGAAACTGTGAATGGGCCGGCAGGTTGCGGCAGTGGGACACAGCGCCGTGATGTTGGCGGGGTTGTCCACGGCAATTGGGAAGGCGCCCGCATCGGAGACGAAGTTGTTTCCCGGATTGCTGCGGTTGAACAGGTTAAAGAATTCGGCGAATGGGCGAATCTCGACATGCTCCGAGACCATGATGGGGCGGCTCACCCGCAAATCCACCTGGGCGAAGGGGACACCGCGAAATTGATCCAGCGAAGTCTGCACCCCGTTTACGACGGCGCGATCGTTGGTGTCGATGCCGTCGCCGTTGAGATCGACCGGCGACGCCAGCGTGAACGGCCGGGCGCTTTCGAATTGCGACAGCGTGGCCAGTTGAAATTTATAGGGCAGCGCCAGCGTCCCGGAGAGCACAAAGCGGTGACGGATGTCTTCGCCCGACGGGCCGTGATCGCCGGGGCCGAACGGGTTGCGCACGTCGCTGACGCCATTCACGTAATCGAACAGTTCACCCACGGTGGCGCCGTACGTCGTGGCTTTGGCCAGGGTGTAATGGGCGGTCACCTCGTGGTGGCGGCCGCGATGGTGCACGATCAGCGCCAGCCCGTCATAGCGCGAGCGGTTGTCGGAGCGAAACAGAGTCACGTCGGGAACCGTCCCGCCGGCCAGCGTTCCTGGCAGCGTCGCGCCCGCGACATATTCATAGCGCCGGTACTGGTGCACTCCCTGCTGATGCTCAAACTGCGCGGTCAACCGGAATCCCTGGCTGAAATTGTGTTCCACCGCCGCGCTGGCTTGGAGCGCGTAGGGCGTGTGGTAGTGAGGATCAATGAGGTATGCGTGATTGCCGGGCACGAAATCCGGATCGCCGGGAAGCAACGCATGGGACACTGGCTCATTCACCGCCTGAAAAGCCTGTGCCCATCCGTTCTGTGCGAGATCGTTGTAGTACATGCCCACGCCGGCGCGAAAAACGGTGTTGCCCTGCGCGCCGGGCGAATAAACAATGCCCAGGCGCGGCGCGAAGGCCGCGCGATACTCGTGGGGCACCGCGCTGGTATCGACGCCCGAAGATGCGGGCAGACCCAGGGCGCGCAGATCGATCAGCGCCGGGTTCTGGTCCTGGTTGCGGCCGCTGGCGCGAAATAAACCGAAGGTGGTGTCATAGCGCAGGCCGTAGTTGACCGTGAGGTGCGGGTTCAGGTGCCAGGAATCCTGGGAATAAATCCCGAGGCGCCGGATATTCTGCTCGAAGTTTCCATTGGTAGCGTCGGTCACGGGCGTGGCGGTGATGATGGGCAGAATGCTCGTACCCGATGCCAGGTAGTCACTGGGATTCTGGTCGAACACCACCAGGCGAGCGGGGCTCCCGGCAAACTCCCCCTTTAACACCGGTTCGTGGATAAAGTTCACGCCAAACTTCGCGGCGTGGCCTGCGCCCGCGAATGAAAGGTCATACCTCACCTGATATTTTTGCTGATCGCGCGCCACCGGAAAGGCGGTGATCTCGGTGACAAACTGGTTGTCTCCAAAGGTCTCAAATCCCGACGTGGTCAGGTTGGTGGTGCTGAAGGGAAAGGCCAGCGCCAGTCCAAGCTGGGAATTACGCAGCTTGCGGTTGGCGAAAAGACTGCCCTGAAAAGTGAATGACCCCAGCCATTCCGGGCCGAACGATATCTGGTTGTTGACCAGGAAGCTGTAGTAGCTGGCGTTGGTGGTGGCCCCGGTGGAAGGCAGCGTGCCCTGTTGGAGCAAATCGTTTTGGGTGTTGTTCCGGTCGAGCGAGAAACGGAAGAACCACTGCGACCGGTCTGATTCCCGCCAGTCAAGGCGCGAATTAAACAGCCAGTCGCGATAGGGCACGACCACCGCGGAAGGCACGGCGATTGAAGCTACCCCGGGAATTTCTCCCATGCCGGCCAGCGCCGACAGGGCGCGAAATTCCTTCAAGCTCTCATCGCCATACGCGACGCTGGCATTCTCATGCACGTGTTCCAGCGCGGTGAAGAACCACAGCTTGTCTTTGGATATCGGTCCGCCCAGGTTGCCCGAATAGTTCTGCCGCGAAAACGGCTGTTTAGGATTGGGTTCGGGATTATCCAGGCGGTTGCGCGCGTTCAGAGCGCTGCCGCGAACGAAAATTCCGCCGCCGCCATGAAAAGAGTTGGTGCCGGCGCGGGTGGCGATGATGACCGAACCGCCGTTGGTGCGGGAGGCGTCGGCGTCGAACTGCCCGGTGCGCACGCTGAATTCCTGAATGGCGTCAGGTGAATAATTCTGCAGGAAACCGCCAATGTAGTCGTCGTTGTTGTCGCCGCCATCGACCGATAGATCGACGTTCAATCCTGAGCTTCCGGCAAAAGACACGGCGGTGATGCGCGCCTTGGTGGGGTCGCTGGGCTCAACCGGCGCCGTCATGGGAGCGATGTAGGCAATGTTGGCAAAACTGCGCGAAGCCAGCGGCAACTCGTCAATCTGCTTTTGCGACACCACTGCCCCCACCGTGCTGCTCGAAGGATCAAGTGGTGCGTTGGCGCCGGCGCCGAAGATGGTCACCGCCTCCGGTTTCGGCCCTTGCACCCGCAACTGGATGGGAACGTTCACCGAGCCGCTCACCGGAACGTGGACTGCAACCTGCGATTCCTGGAATCCCCGCATCTTGACACTGACCTGGTAGTTTGCCGGGGGAAGATTCAAGCTGCGGAATTGGCCAAAGTCATCGGTGGGGACGACAACGACCGCATTGCTATCAAGGTTGCGGATGGTTACGGCGGCATTGGGCACCACCGCGCCGCTGCTGTCGGCGACAGTTCCCTCAATGCCGCCGGTAGAAGTCTGCGCCAGCGCGATTGTGGCGAGCGCCAGCGCCCACACTGCACATTTTAAAAAATGAGCCACCGATGGATTATAGCTTTCGCAAAACCTCGAAGCAGTCTTCATTGTCAGGCTGCTCTCCTAAATCGTAGATGCGCGCGAAGACAATCTTGCCGCTCTTATCCACGATAAAAATTGCGCGTTCGCTGATGCCCGGCAGCGGCGTGCCCAGGCGCAAGATTCCATATTGAATCGCCACCGCGGCATGAGGGTAGTAATCAGACAGCAGCGGGAATTCAAGCAGCCCAATTTCTTTTCGCTGCCATGCCAGGTGCGAATAAATCGAATCGGGACTCACGCCCAGGACCTGGGCGTCCAATGCCGCAAACTTGGCGAGGTCTTCGCTGTACGCGGGCATTTGCTGGGTTCAGGTGGGGGACCAATCCAGCGGGTAAAACGCCAGCACCACATGTTTCTTGCCGCGGTAATCGCTGAGCCTGACCCGGTGGCGCTTCTCCCCGGTGACCGCGGCCAATTCGAAGTCCGGCGCCATTTCCCCAACTTGCGGCGGCGTCATTTCGGGGCTATCGCTCATAAGGGGGTCTTCGCCGGAAGGTGCTTCGAGCGCGTGGGTCATGCGCTCATAAGTCTCGTGATGTCTAGTAATTAGGGAGTGCCGAGGCCGGAATGATTGTAATGGCGCGCCTGCAACCGGGCAAGAGTCCGGGCCGGGAGCGCTCTCGCTATCCGGCGGGCTTCGGCGTCACCCCGCCGATGTCCCGGCGGTAATGCATTCCTTCAAAACTGATTTGGGCTGCGCCCTCATATGCGCGTTCTACCGCGCTGCGAAGATCGACGCCAGTGGCCGTCACCCCCAGCACCCTTCCGCCCGAGGTATAGAACTCGCCGTCTCTCATCTCGGTGGCGGCATGAAACACCTTGAGTCCTTCAATGGACGCCAGGTTTTTGAGTCCGGAAATTTTCCTGCCGGTTTCAAACTTTCCCGGATAGCCGCCCGAGGCCAGCACCACGCACGCCGACGCCGGCGCGCTCCACGCCATGTCCCCACCACTGACGCGGCCTTCAACCGACGCCTGCATCGCTTCCAGCAGGTCGCTTTCCATGCGCATCACCACCGCCTGGGTCTCGGGGTCCCCAAACCGGCAGTTGAACTCGAGCACCATGGGCCCGCGCGCCGTCATCATCAGCCCGCAATAAAGGATGCCGCGATACTCCGTCTCCTCCGCCTTCATGCCTTCAATCACCGGACGGGCAACATGCTGCAGCAGCCATTCCACCATCATGGGCTCCACCATGCCGGCGGTGGAATAGGCGCCCATGCCGCCGGTGTTGAGGCCGGTGTCGCCGTCACCCACCCGCTTGTAGTCGCGGGCCACGCCCAGCGGCACCGCGCGCTCGCCGTCGCACAACACCAGGAACGAGACCTCTTCGCCGGTGAGAAATTCTTCCAGCACCACCTGGGCGCCCGCTTCTCCCGTCGCCTTTCCGCTCAACATTTCAGCGGCTACATACGCGGCAGCTTCCCGGGTGGGCGCGATCACCACTCCCTTGCCCGCCGCCAGGCCATCGGCCTTGACCACCAGCGGCGCGCTGAATAACGGGAGCGCCGAGGCCACTTCCGCCTGGGTGCCGCAGATGGCGTAGTGCGGGCCGGGGATGTTGTGGCGCTGCATGAAGCCACGCGCGAAGGCCTTGCTGGATTCGAGGCGCGCCGCCCGGCGCGATGGCCCGAACACCGGCAGGCTGCGGCGGTTGAATTCATCCACCACTCCCAGGCTCAAAGGCAGTTCCGGCCCCACAACGGTCAGGTCAGCCTGCAAATTTCCGGCCAGCGCCGCCATGCTGCCAACGTCGGAAAGATCCACGGCCAGGCATTCGGCATCGGCGGCGATGCCGCCATTTCCGGGCGCGCACACCACCTGCGAGACGCGCGGCGATTGCTGCAGCTTCCACACCAGCGCGTGTTCGCGCCCGCCGCCGCCCAGCACCAGTACCTTGAGACCCATGACTTACCGGCCTTCCCGCAAAGCGCTCAAAGAAAATCAGGGTAGGTTGCGCGGCTGCGCATGTCAAATTCCGCCCCGGTGAAAGTCTTCAATGTACTTTATACTTTGACTTAATTCATTTGACTCCGCGAAATTAAAAATGTCCGCTACCCCTCCACAAGCCGCTTCGGGCTATCGCCTCAAGGCCTTGCCGGCGTTGCGCAGCCGCGAGATGTGGTATTACTTCGGCCCCGCATTCGTGGCCAGCGTGGCCTACATCGATCCCGGCAACTTTGCCACCAACATCCAGGGCGGCACCGAATTTGGATACAGCCTGCTATGGGTGCTGCTGTGGTCCAACGCCATGGCCATCCTGATTCAATACCTGGCCGCCAAGCTGGGCATCGCATCCGGCCGCAGCCTTCCCCAGAATTGCCGCGAGCAATTTTCGCGTCCCGTGACCCTGTGCCTGTGGGCGGCGGCGGAATTGGGCGCGGTGGCCACCGATCTGGCCGAATTTCTGGGCGCGGCCCTGGGCATGTACCTGCTTTTCGGCTGGAACCTGCTGTTGTCGGCGGTGATCACCGGCATCATCGTGTTTCTCATCCTCGCGCTGGAGCTGTATGGGTTCCGCAAGCTGGAATATGCGATTTTAGTTTTTGTCTTCGGCATCGCCGCCTGTTATGCCGTTGAAATTTCGCTGATATCGCCGGACTGGAAGATGGTAGGCCTTTCCACCATTCTGCCGCGGGTTTCGTCGGGCAGCATTTACATCGCGGTCAGCATGCTGGGCGCGACCGTGATGCCGCACGTCATCTACCTGCATTCATCGCTGGTGCAGTCGCGGGTGCGCGAAGACCAGTTCCGCTGCCCCACCGGCCAGCGGCTGCAGAAGTTCAAGCACCTGCGCTACGAGCTCATCGACGTGCTGGCGGCGATGAACGCCGCATGGCTGATCAATTCCGCCATGGTGGTCATGGCGGCCGCGGTCTTCTTCCATAGCGGACACCTGGTCACCACCATCGAAGAGGCCCACCACACCCTGGGCCCGCTGCTGGGCAAATTCTCCGCGCTGGCGTTCGCGCTGGCGCTGCTGATGTCGGGCCTGGCGTCGTCCACC
>JBBSHD010000068.1:0-8968 GCA_038253455.1 Terriglobales bacterium
AATCCGGTTTACGCCACCACGTCCAACAACGCATTTGCCGTGTTTACCGCCAATAAGGGCAGCGACAACATTGGGGTGTACTCCGCGCAGGCCGCAGCTTCTTTTGCGCCCTCTACCATCACCTTGCCCGTGGGCTCAGCTCCGGTATTTCTGCAGGCTTCCACCAGCAATCTCTATGTGGCGGAATCCGGCACCAACACCGTGGGCGTGGTCGAACTGAACACCGATGTTCGCAAGACCGGCATTCCGGTGGGAACCAACCCGGTGGCGCTGGCCATTACCCCCGCGGGTGACAAAGTCTATTCGATTAATAAAGGAGACGGCACCGTCAGCGTGATTGGGACCCTCGATAACGTCGTTACCGCGACCATCACTGTGGGCAATCAGCCGGCGTGGGCAGCCCTCAATTTTCTGGGGACCCTGCTTTACGTCGTCAACTCGGGAAGCAATACCGTGTCGGTCATCGATACCGTCAAAGATCGGGTGGTGACCACTATCACCGTGGGTACCGCTCCCAACTTCGTGATCTTCGACCCCAAGCTCAATCGCGTGTATGTCACCAACCCCGGCAGCAACACCCTGAGCATCATCAATGGAGACGTGAATTCGCCGGCCTTTAACAGCGTTACCAGCGTGGCGGTGGGGACCACCCCGGTATCAGTGACCGCCCTGGCTGACGGCACGCGAGCGTACGTCGCCAATTCCGGCTCCAACAACGTTTCTGTGATCTCCACTGCCGGCAACACCGTGCTGCGCACTCTTACTGTGGGCACGACGCCGGTTTCCATCGCTTCCTCGAACGACAGCAGCAAAGTATTCGTGGCCAACAAAGGGTCGGGCAATATTTCGATTATTCGCACCGCCGATGACGCGGTATTGCCGCCTCGTCCCGCGGGCTCTGCCAACCCGGTGTTCGTATTTCTGAGTTTATAGAGTCGGTCAGCCTGCCTTCTCCCCACTGGCAAGACCGGCAGCGCGGCAAGACGCCGCCGGTATAAGGGAAGCGATACAATACGTCGAAGATGCAAGGGGAGTATCCGTGGCCACAAACATGTTGCTGCCGGAAATTGCCAGGCAATGGCGGACGGCGCGCCGGCTCTATCCCGTTTATGTCGGGCTGCGCGAAATGTTTCACATCGACGTCCCACCCTGTCCGGACTTGGAACAATCAGTTGACCGTTCCGAGCCGGGTGCTCTCAGCCGGGTATGGGAATGGTTCGATGACATGGACCACCGCGTCCAGGTCCACCAGTTGCGCCAGCTCTTGCAAGGCACCACCCTGGCGACGCCGGAAAACATCAGCGCCCTGATCCGCCGCCACCTCGACAAGCCCAGAAAAAACAGCGCCGATCGCGACAAGGTTGATTTTCTGCTGGTGCAATACTTCGCGCATCGCGCCCCGCCCGACGTCAAAGAAGAAGACGTCACCATCGAGCACGTGGTCGAGACCCTGCTGCCCATCCTGGGAGATGTACCTCTGACCATGCCCACGTGGGCGCCCCAGCTCGACAAGGCCCTCGACGGATTGACCAAGTGCCAGACACTGCCTGACCTGCTGCAGCGCGGAATTCTTGAAGAGGCGCGCTGGCTCAAGGAAGGCGTGGGCACGTCATACTTTCAACCCATCGCCCTTGTCCTGTTTACCCGCTTCAACTATCGGGTGCGCCTGGTATTTTTTCGGCTGATGCATGGCGACCTGCACGCCATTCGGCTGGGACTCACTGAACTGCAGAAAAGACGGTTCGTCACCATCGATTGCCGGCAGGCCAACTTGTCGGAAGAAGAGCCCATCGCCAACCTGCTGGAAATCTGCACCGAATGGAAGACACCCTTCCGCGCCGCCTATTCCGCGGCACAAAATTTCCGCCAGATCCTCGCCATCCGCGCCGCCGTCGATCGTGCCTTGACCCAGAATCCTTCGGCCCTGCGCCCGTTGTACCGGCCGGAGGCTGCGCCGCTTCCGCTGGCCGGCGACGCTGCTTCAGCCGAAGCCAAAGCGGTGGTGGAGCGCGAGCTGATATCGGGAACGCTGGCCGCTGTTTCCTGGACCAGCCTTGAGGATTGCGTGCGCGACCTCACCGAACAACTGGCCAAGCGGCCGCGCAGCGGAAACGAAATCAATCTGCCCTTTGCCGTGGTCAACCTGCCCGCCGGCGAATCGCTGGCCCTGTCGTCCTGGGAGACCCAATCCTTTTCCAATGGCCAGACCAAGCGCTCCGAGCTGGTGAAGCGCGCTGTCGCGGCCGTGGCCTACATCAAGGATACCGCTGCCCGGCGCGCCCACGGCCAGGAAATTGACATGGCCGCCGCGGCGCAAATGGCCGAAACCGAGTTGGCCGCCATCGAGTCAGGCCTAGCAGAAGCAAAGTCGGCGAAGACCATCGACGACATAGTCAGCCTGGCCGCCACCGGCCGCCGTCTGCGTGATCAGTGGAAGGCCGCGGTTCCCGCGTCTGGCACCACGCCGGCTGCTCCGCGCTCTAAACGCTCCCGCCGCCGCGAGAAAGACCAGCCGCCCGCAGAGAGCCCCTCGCAAGGCTAAGAATCGGCCGGGGCCCTCGCCCAAGCCCCTCAACCGGTGTCATCCTGACGACCCCCGGCTTTATCGGGGTGAGGAAGGACCCCTACAGTTCGACAAGTATTTCCCCCGGAGTCTTTTTCGGTACGCACAGGCGCCGCACTCGACGATCATCGTACCGTGGTCAGTATTCGGCGGAGATGAACCGTCGGGTTAGCTGAGAGTTTGCAGAGGGTAGGGATTCTTCCTCACCCCGATAAAGCCGGGGGTCGTCAGAATGACATCCCCTTAGGGGGACTGCCCGGAGCGGTTTCGCCTAAAACCTAAGCACTAATTCCTTATTAGTCGTGGCTACGAGAAATATTTCCCGGGGTCTGTTTTCCCGTCAACCGAAGAGGAATTCCTTGGTGCGCAATTCCCGCACCCGATCGCGCAGCTTGGCTGCCTTCTCGAATTCAAACCGCTTGGCCGCCTCGCGCATGTCCGATTCCAATTGGCCCACGTGAATATCCAGCTCCACCTGTGACTTGAAGTCGGGCACCTCATCCGACTCGGTAAAGTCCACATAATCGGCCCCGATAATCCCCGCCAGCGTCATGTCCAGCGGACGAATTATGCTCTCCGGGGTAATCCCGTTTTCCTCGTTGTAAGCGCGCTGTATGGCGCGCCGGCGGTCGGTCTCCTCGATCGCTCTTCGCATGGAATCGGTCATCACGTCCGCGTACAGCAGCGCCCGGCCGTTCAGGTTGCGCGCGCAACGACCCATGGTCTGGATCAGCGAGCCCGCCGAACGCAGGAATCCTTCTTTATCGGCGTCGAGAATCGCCACCAGCGAAACCTCGGGCAGGTCGAGCCCTTCGCGCAACAGGTTGATGCCGATGAGCACGTCAAACTCGCCCTTGCGCAGGTCGCGCAATATCTTGATGCGCTCCAGGGTTTCTATTTCAGAGTGCATGTAGCGGCAGCGCACTCCCACCTCGGTGTAGTACTCCGCCAGGTCCTCGGCCATGCGCTTGGTCAGGGTGGTCACCAGCACCCGTTCCCGCGCCTCGGAGCGCAGCCGGATCTCGTGCAGCAGGTCATCGATCTGGCCTTTCACCGGTCGTATCTCCACCTCGGGATCGATCAGGCCTGTGGGACGAATGATCTGCTCCACCACCACTCCCGCCGAGCGCGTCAGCTCGTACGGGCCCGGCGTGGCCGAAACGTAGATCACCTGGTTCATGCGGTTCTCAAACTCTTCAAACGTCAGTGGACGGTTATCCAGCGCCGACGGCAGCCGGAACCCGTATTCGATCAAGTTCTGCTTGCGCGAGCGATCGCCATGCCACATGGCATGCAGCTGCGGAATCGTCTGGTGCGATTCATCCACAAACATCAGAAAATCGCGGGGCACATAATCCAGCAGCGTGGGCGGCGCCTCCCCCGGCATGCGGCCGGAAAAGTGGCGGGAATAATTTTCGATGCCGTGGCAGTAGCCCACTGATTTGATCATCTCCAGGTCGAACCGCGTGCGCTGGTGCACGCGCTGCGATTCCACCAGGTGCCCCTGTTTTTCCAGCTCCACCTCCCACCACGCCAGCTCCTCGAGAATGCTCTTGACCGCCTTGCCCTTGGTTTCAGGCGCCATGACGTAATGGGTCTTGGGATAGACCGCCAGCCGCGCATACTTCTGCTTCACTGTGCCGAACAGCGGGTCGATCTGGGAAAGCGATTCGATCTCATCGCCAAACATTTCCACGCGGTACGCCATGTCATCGTAGGAAGGGAAGATCTCGACCACGTCACCGCGGGCGCGAAACGTTCCCCGGCGAAAATCATTGTCGTTGCGGGTATAGAGGATCTCGACCAGGCGGCGCAGCACATCGTCCCGCTTGATCTTCTGGCCTTTTTCCAGAAACATCATCATGCCGTAATAGGCTTCCGGAGACCCCAGCCCGTAAATACAGCTCACCGACGCCACGATGATGCAGTCGCGCCGCTCGAACAGCGATTTGGTAGCGGAAAGCCGAAGTTTTTCCAGCTCTTCGTTTACAGTCGCTTCCTTTTCGATATAGACGTCGCCGGCGGGAATGTAAGCTTCGGGTTGGTAGTAGTCGTAATAGGAAACGAAATACTCCACCGCATTGTGGGGAAAGAAAGTCTTGAACTCGTGGTAAAGCTGTGCCGCCAGGGTTTTGTTGTGCGCCAGCACCACCGCGGGCCGGTTGCTCTGCTCGATCAACTTGGCGACGGTATAAGTCTTGCCCGACCCGGTAACCCCCAGCAACACCTGGTGCTTCTCGCCATCAAAAATGCCGCGAGCCAGCTCCGGGATGGCAGTAGCCTGGTCCCCGGCAGGTTTGTAATCGCTGACAAGTTTAAAGTCCATAGGTGAGGGTTTCTACACTTCAGGTAGGCAGTTTCCACACTTCGCTAAAAATAAAGCTCTTGATCTTCACGCCACAACCCAAGGCTTTTGCATGCAGGGTATAGGTAAGCGAAATCGCCATTTACCTTTGTCATTCTGACGACCCCCGGCTTCACCGGGGCGAGAAAGAACTCCTACTGTTCAACCAATCTTTCTCCGATGGTTTTTTCACCACGGGCCAGAAAAGCTAATGCACCCGCCGCCCCACCAACCCCGAATCCAAAGTCCGTTTATCCACCCGCACCAGCCCACGCTCCATCGCCGGCGTCAGCAAACGGTAATGGTGAACATCCACCAGGTACTCGGCAATAAACCATATCTCTTTATCCGAGGTCATCCACTCCAGCCGGTCAAAGCGCTTGAGGTTCACCGGACCGGAATAGATCCTCAGCGTTCGCTCCCGCCGCAAATTGAAATAATCTTCGAAATAACTCATGGCCAGCTCGCGCAACGACCGGTACACCGGCTCGCGATAACGGCATCCCGCATAGTTCGACTTGGCCAGCGCGCCCCACGCGTTGCCCACCTTGAAGATGGCCAGCACGTGGTCGGTGTCATGGTGCGCGGAGAGGTCCATCAACAGCGGCGCAAATCCCAGCACGCGCAGCGCCGCCGCGGCAAACACCGCGCCTTCGAAGCAGTGGGCAGTACGCTCGCGCAACACCAGCCGCGGCGACCATGCGGTATCCGCCAGGTGATACTCCAGCTCTTCCAGAAATCGCTGGATCCCGGCGGGATTGCGCAGCGATTTCAACTTGCGCAGTTCTTTCGCGGTAAAATCAAATGTTGGATCGCTCAAGAGAAAATCTCCGCGATTTCGGCAGGCTTATCCACCAGCACATCGGGAGGCACCGCCGCGAAGGTGTGCGGCGCGAATCCATACGCCACCCCGCAGCTGTAGATGCCCGCATTGCGCGCCGTGAGCACATCAATATCGGAATCACCTACCAGCATGGTCTCCTCCGGCTTCATGCCCGCATCGGCCAGCAAGGCTTCCACCCCGGCGGGGTCCGGCTTCTTGGTATGAAAGCTGTTGCCGCCATAGATCTGAAAAAAGAATGGCCCCATGCCCAGCGCCTTTACGATATCGCGCGACGGGTTGACCGGCTTGTTCGACAGCACCGCCAGCTTACGGCCCTGGCCGCCCGCGCGATCTGATTGGATGGAGGCCAGCGCCTCCATGATTCCCGCATAGACATAAGTGTTGTCCAGCTTGTGCTCGCGGTAATACCGCATGAAAAATTCCAGCGCCACCGCCACCACTTCCGGCTCATCAGGATCGCCCAGCGCGCGGCGCACCAGCATGGGCGCGCCATCGCCGATGTAGCTGGCGATGACTTCGTTGGGCAGTTCCGCATGTCCGCCATTGCGCAGCATCGCGTTAATGGAATTGGCCAGGTCCACGCGGGAATCCACCAGCGTCCCATCCAGGTCGAAAATTACCAGTCTGATTGCGGGTCCCGGCACCGGGCGGTTATAGACGATCATCGGGAAGAAAAGGGTCCCCGGTAGTGACGCGGCAAAAACATGTCTCTAAGTATATCCGCCGCCGCGAGCCGACATTTACAATACAGTCTGCACCGGCAAGGAGCACTGAAACGCTTGGCTAAAACCACTGAAAAAACCGAAGTCAGAAAAAACGTCTCCCGCAATGCGCCGGGGAATCAGCCCTCTTCCACCGGCACCGCGGTAGCCACTGCCGATGCCGCCTCTGCCGCCGCGCCCAGGGCGGCCAAAACTTACCAGGGATTGAGCCGCGAGCAGCTGGTCGAATGTTACCGCGTGATGTTTATGTCGCGGCGACTCGACGACCGCGAGATTTTGCTCAAGCGCCAGCAAAAAATTTATTTCCAGATTTCCGGCGCCGGACACGAAGCCCTGCTCGTCGCTGCCGGCATGGCCCTGAAAGCGGGCTACGACTGGTTCTATCCCTATTATCGCGATCGCGCCCTGTGCCTCGCCCTGGGCGGCACCGCCGAAGACCAGTTGCTGCAGGCGGTGGGCGCCGCCGCCGACCCCAGCTCCGGCGGCCGCCAGATGCCGTCGCACTGGGGCAACAAGAAGCTCAACATCGTGACCCAGTCATCCCCCACCGGCACCCAGTTCCTGCAGTCAGTGGGCTGCGCCGAGGCCGGCCGCTACTTCACCCAAAATCCTCAGAGCGCCGCTCCCCTGGCCGGTGGCTACGGCGCATTCAAAGACGTGACTTTTCACGGGGACGAAGTGGTTTACGTCTCCTCCGGCGAAGGCACCACCAGCCAGGGAGAATTCTGGGAGGCGATGAACTCCGCCTCCACCCTTAAATTGCCGGTGCTGTTTCTCATCGAAGATAACGAATACGCCATCTCCGTCCCCGTGGAAGTGCAGACCGCCGGTGGAAACATCTCGCGCCTGGTCGCCGGCTTTCCCAACTTTTTCTTCGCGGAATGTGACGGCACCAACCCGGTCGAGAGTTTCGCCGTGCTGTCGCAGGCGGTGGCCCATTGTCGCGCGCGTAAAGGCCCGGCATTCGTGCACGGCCACGTGATTCGCCCCTATTCGCACTCGCTGTCGGATGACGAGAAACTCTACCGTCCCGATTCGGAGCGCCAGAAAGACGCTGCGCGAGACCCCATCACCAGGATGCAGATGTTCCTGATTCGCGAAAACATCCTCGACGAGAGCGCCGTTAACAAGCTGGAAAAATCGGTAGACGACGAGATTGAACAGGCCTCACTGCGCGCCCAGGCCGCGGCCTTGCCGCAGCGCGAATCCATTCTCAAGAATATTTATTCGCCCAACATCGATCCCACATCCAGCAGCTTTGCCAGTGAAGAAGCGGCTGTACCGGTGGCTATCCAGCAGGAGTCCACGCCGCTGGAAGCGGCGGCGACTGAAACTGCATCTGCGGAAGCAGGCACTCCGGCTGCGACTCCCGGCCCTCCGGCAAAGGCCCAGGCCGACGGCACTGCCGTTGCACAAGGCCCCGCCGCCGCGAACGCGGCTGTCGCGGCACCGGCCGCTCTGGCTCCCAAGACCATGGCCGATCTGATCACCGCCTGCCTGCGCGACGAGATGCGCCGCGACAGCCGGATCGTGGTTTTCGGCGAAGATGTCGCCGATTGCAGCCGCGAAGAATATCTCAAGCAAAAACAGGTCAAGGGTAAAGGCGGCGTCTTCAAGCTGACCGCCGGGCTTCAGGGAGAGTTCGGTCCCGACCGCGTCTTCAATTCGCCGCTGGCCGAAGCCAACATCATCGGACGCGCAGTCGGCATGGCGACCCGCGGCCTGAAGCCGGTGGTGGAGATCCAGTTCTTTGATTACATTTGGCCCGCAATGCACCAGTTGCGCAACGAGCTGCCGCTGATCCGCTGGCGCTCCAACGGAAATTTTTCCTGTCCTGCGGTAGTGCGGGTAGCCATCGGAGGCTATCTCACCGGCGGCGCGGTCTATCACTCCCAGTGCGGCGAAAGTATTTTTACTCACACCCCCGGCATGCGAGTGGTTTTTCCTTCCAACGCCCTTGACGCCAACGGGTTGCTGCGCACCGCCATCCGCTGCGACGATCCGGTCATGTTCCTGGAACACAAGCGCCTCTACCGCGAGACCTACGGCCGCGCCGCCAATCCCGGGCCAGATTTCATGATTCCGTTTGGCAAGGCCCGCACCGTGCGCGAAGGCACTGTCCTGAGCGTAATCACCTACGGCGCGGTGGTGCCACGGGCGCTTCAGGCGGCGCAACGCCTGGAGCGCGAGCAGGGAATTTCAGTAGAGCTGATCGATCTGCGAACCCTGAATCCGTACGACTGGGAAGCCATCGCCGAATCAGTGCGCAAAACCAGCCGCGTATTAGTCGCCCACGAAGACACGCTCAGCTGGGGATACGGCGCCGAAATAGCAGCCAGAATCGCCAGCGAGCTGTTCGACGACCTGGACGCCCCAGTGCGCCGCATAGCCGCCATGGACACCTTCGTAGCCTATCAACCCGCGCTGGAAAACGAGATTCTTCCCCAGGCCGAAGACCTGTTCGCGGCGATGCAAGATTTGGCGGGGTACTAGAC
>JBBSHD010000069.1:0-8908 GCA_038253455.1 Terriglobales bacterium
CGAAGACAATACGGTGGATTCCTCCGCCACCGTGACCAACGATTCCCGCACCGCGCTGGCCACGGGCTCGCACTCGGCTGACATCGATAAATCAGGATCAGCGGACGCGGCTGTGCCCGACAATGACCCGGTGAAGCGCGCCGCCAAACTGGACTCCGCGTGGACCGCGAGGATGGCCGACCAGCGGGCGAAAGTTTCGCTGCTGCAGCGCGAGCTCGATGTCACTGAACGCGAAACCCGTATGCGCCAGGCAGTCTATTATTCCGACGCCGGCGCCCGGTTGCGCGATCCCGGCGCCTTCGACCAGGCCAACCTGAAGGACCACGATGAAATCGAGGCCAAGCGCGAAGCCCTGACCAAAGCCACCGCCGAGCTCGATGCATTGAAAGAACAAGCCCGCCGGGCCGGCGTGAGCAGCCGGATTTTCCAGTAGGAATTTTTCGCCGACGTGATTAGCAGGCGTAATGCCCGGGATGCCCGGAAGCTACGCCTGCATTTTTTAGGCCTGCGATCGCAGGTTCCTGATTTGTCTCATGTGATGGCGGGTGTGGACGTAGTGAAACTTTCGCCATTGCTCGATATTGAATGCTCCCAGGATGGGATGATCATTCAGCTTGACGCTTAAGCCGAACTTCTCGGCGCAACGCGTCAGGGCTTCTCCCATTTCTTCAAGGCTTCGGCAGGTCCACGACAGGGCTTCTTCCGGTGCGATCTTGCCGGGGATGACCATCGCCGGGGCCGGCCGCCCGTGAGGCATGTGCCCCAGCCCCACCACCACCACCGTAAAAATCTTCTGGGTCAAGCTCTTGGGCGTGGCCGCTGGCAGTCCCCCCTGCAGGGTCTGTTCCAGGCTGCGCGCCGTGCCGGAAAAAGCCAATCCCAGGTGTTCCAGAACTTCGGCGGCACACCACTTCCCTTCTGGATGCCGGGTGAGCTCCGCCAGCGTGATTCCGCTGGTGGCCCGGTCGATTTCATTCCGGGTAAGCTGGACGTAGTCGGTCATGTTGTCTCCTGGTGGCTGGGGGAAGCAACGCCCGAGCGGCGGCTGCCACGATAGAATTGTAACGGCAGCCAGCGAAAATTGCCGCTGCCAAGCCGGCTGCGCTTACGAAATTCACGGAAGCTTATATGATGGTGTTCCAATTCAAGCAGAGAACAACCTTGTGTCCCTTATGAAAAATTTCCTGGTCAGCACAGCGATTCTACTTAGCCTCGCCGGATGCACCGCCAAGCCGCCCGTCTCCTCCGAAAATTCCGCGCCCAAAACCGTGCAGACCGATACCGGACGCATCGCTTTCCAGCGACTGTACGTCACCGCCCGCTCCTGGGCCTCTGACGCGCAGCCCGTGACCTTGAAATCGCAGGCGCTGCCCGATGCCAATGGCCACGACGGCAAGGCCGCGGTGTGGAATGCGAGCTTCGCCTCGGACGGCAAAAAGCGCATCAAGCCGTGGACCTGGTCGGGCGCGGTCGGCAAGGACGAACCCTCGGCCGGCGTCTCCACCGATGCCGACGACAGCTATACGCCGTCGAACCTTTCCACCCGTCCGTTTCGCGTTCCGTTTCTCAAAGCGGATTCTGACAAGGCCTATGAAGTCGCCCAGCAACATGGAGGCAAAGCCCTCATCGAGAAAAACCCCAACCTCCCGGTCACGTATTATCTCTCGTGGGACCCGGCGCAGGAGCAGTTATTTTGGAACGTGCACTATGGCGCTTCCGAGGGAAGCCTGCAGGTGGTGGTTAACGCGGCGACGGGAAATTTTTTACGAGTCGAGAAGTAGACTTCGAGTACTTGGTGGCTTTTCTTTTTTCCACGCCGCCATCCGGCCCGGCGCTGGCCAGGCGCTGCACCGCGTCTTTCGATTCCCTGGCATAAGGTCCTTCGGGCAGCACCTGCAGATATTTCTGGTAGCTCTCCCGGGCCGCCGAGTTTTTTCCCTGGTGTTCGAGCGCGGTTGCCAGCCGGAACGTCGCCACCGCGTCGTTGGGCTTGTATTCCAGCGCCTCGCGATACCGGCTCTCGGCCGCCGCATAATTGCTCAGCTTGAAGTAGTAATCTCCGATTTCCACGTTCTTTTCGGCGCGGTGCGGGTCGTAATTGTGGAACTCCTGCACGTCGCCTTCGGGTTCGGTGGAGCTCTCGGGGTGGTCCTTCACGTCTCCCGGCGGAGGGCTGAGATCAATCTTGGTGTCGCGGCTGGAACTCTCTTCCGGCGACACGCGGGATTCTGATCGCTGCTTCCGTGAACCCTGGCGCGAATCAGTTCGCACGCTCTGCGGTGAGATCGCCTGATCTTCACTGCGCGGAGCCGCTTCGTTGCCGCGGGGCGGATCGTTCTGCGGCGATGCCTGGGACACGGCCGCAACCGCACTCAGCAGTAAAAACATGCAGGCGATGGAGAAGGTCTTCACCCTTCCATTTTACCGCAAAACATCATGCGAGCAGCGCCGGGAAATACGCTGCCGGCAGTCGAATCCGGCGCGATCCCGTGGTCATCTAATCTGAGGCCGCGGGCTGAGCCGGTGAAGGTTTGCCGGTGCGCCGCTCATGCTTTGATCCTCCTGCCGCCGAAGATTGTTGCGGCATCCTCTCCTTGGTTAAGATTGAGCTCTGTCATGGATTTTCGTGAAAAAATCCGCACGCTGACTACGTCTCCCGGCGTCTATCTCTACAAGAACGCCGAAGGCCAGGTCATTTACGTGGGCAAGGCCAAAAACCTTCGCGCCCGCGTGCGTTCGTATTTCCAGGACATTCCCGGGAAAGACGCCAAGACCGGCTCCCTGTTGCGCGAGGCAGTCGATATTGAAACCATCGTGGTGGCCAATGAGAAAGAGGCCCTGGCGCTGGAAAATAACCTGATCAAGCAGCGCAAGCCGCGCTTCAACATCCTGCTGCGGGATGATAAGACCTACCCGTACATCAAGCTCACGGTGAAAGAACGTTTTCCCCGGGTGTTTGTCACCCGCCGCCTGAAAAGAGACGGCAACCTTTATTTCGGCCCTTATTTTCCCAGCAACCTCGCCCACCGCATCGTGGATTTGATCCACCGTAACTTTCTGGTGCCTTCGTGCAAGCTGGATCTAACCCGCTACTACCCCCGGCCCTGCCTGCAGTACTACATTAAGCGCTGCCTGGGCCCGTGCGTGATGGAGCTGACCACCCCTGAAATTTATTCAGAGGCCATCAACGACGTGAAGCTGTTTCTGGAAGGCCGGCAGAGCGATCTTTCCAGCTCCCTGCGCGCGCGCATGGACCTGGCGGCGGCGTCACAGGAATATGAGCGGGCCGGAAAATATCGCGACCTCATCTCCACGGTCGAGCAGTTGCGCGAAAAGCAGCGCATGGATACCGCCGACGGCGACGAGGCCGATGTGTTCGGCTATCACTGCGAGACCGACATGCTGGCCGTGAACCTCTTCCACATGCGCGGCGGGCGGGTGCTCGACCGCCGCGAAATGTTCTGGGAAGACCTCAGCTTCAACGTCTGCGGCGCTCCCACCGGCGGCAATCATGAAGCTGCGGATGCACCTGGCGATGTTGCGGCGCCGGATCTCACCACGCCCAGGTTCGCCCCTGCCGAGTTCTTTTCCACCTTGCTCAAGCAGATTTATATCGACCAGCAATACGTACCTCGCTTCATTTATGTGCCGTGGGATTTCGAAGACCGCGATAGCCTGGCGGAATTGCTGTCAGAAAAACGGGGCAAGCGAGTTGAGATCATCGTCCCCTTACGCGGAGACAAGCGTTCGCTGATCGATCTGGCCGCGCGCAACGCCCGCCAATCCTTCGAACAGCGCTTTCGTGTGATGAAGCCGGCCACACAGGCCATTCAGGAAGCATTGCAGGACGCTCTCACCCTGCCCGAGCTGCCCACGCGCATCGAGTGCTTCGACATTTCGCACATCCAGGGCAGCGAGACCGTGGCCTCGATGGTGGTTTGGGAAGACGGCAAGATCAAGAAATCCGACTACCGCAAGTTCATCATTCGCACGGTGACCGGGGTGGACGATTTCGCGTCAATGCGCGAGGTGATCACGCGGCGCTATGCGCGCATCCTGCAGGAACAAAAACCGATGCCCAGCCTGGTGCTGATCGACGGCGGAATCGGACAACTGCACGCCGCCGCCCAGGCCCTCGAAGCGCTATCCATCGTGAACCAGCCGCTGGCCTCGATCGCCAAAAAGGAAGAAATTATTTACGTGCACGGCCAGGAAGACGAGCCGATCTATCTCGACCGGCACTCGCCGGTGCTGCACGTGGTGCAGTTGATTCGCGATGAATCCCACCGCTTCGCGGTGACGTTTCATCGCAAGCGCAGGCAGATGCGCGATCGCAAATCGGAGCTGCTTGATATTCCCGGCATCGGCGAGCGTTCGCGCCAGCGGTTGATCGAGCATTTTGGCAGCCTGAAGGCGGTGCGCGAGGCCGATGCCGCGGCGCTGTCGGCGGTGGTTACGCCCGGCCAAGCGGCCGCCATCCTGCAGCATCTCAACTCACCTTCCTCCGAATGAACGGCCCGCCGGCTATTCCGGCTTGCGCTCCGCCTGCATCTTCAATTCCCGCTGGTGCAGCTCCTCCAGCAGGTAGATTTTCACGCTGGCATCCACCCGAGAATGAGTGAGCACGTCGCGCAGCATGTAGCTGGGCAGCGAGCGCGCGTACACCAGCACTCTGCCCAGCGGGGTGAATGGGTGGCGAATCAGCGCCGCACGAATGTCGCGGCGTACCGACCACTTGCCGTGCGCGCAAACTGACTCGGCGAAACTTTGCGGACCGTTTTCCATCATCAGGCGTTTCACCACCTGCGCTTCGGTGAGATAGGGGTTTTCCAGCGCGGCTTCGATGATGCGCCGGTCAGCATCAAACAGCAGCGCCGCCGCCACCCTTCCCGAGGAACGCCGGGCCAGGGTGAGGCGCTCGCCGGATGAAAGTTTTCCCATGCGAGATTCGATCACCTGCTCCACCGCCAGCTTGATATCCGCCGGAATGGCGGGCGCCAGCGCGATCTGCATCAGCTCGAAGGTGTAGAGATGCCGCGCCATGGGTAGCGTGACATGCCGCGGAGTGTGCGGGTGCCGCACCACCGCTTCTTTCAACTTGCGGCTGTGCATCAATCCCGGGTTCCTGGCCAGGACCTCGATGACCGCGCCGGGAAGATCGCGGCGCGCCAGCATCAGCAGCGCCAGGTCTTCTGAAAGCTGGGGACTGGCGGCCGCCTGCAGCAGCTCCGCGCGGGACTCGCTTTGCACAATTTCCGCCAGCTGTGCGTCGGCAGCAGGCTTCGCCGGCATCTTCGGTAGTTCGCGGGTGGTGTCCATTTCGCTCATCAGTTCCCCGTTCGCGGTCCAGCGTGGCTCAGGCCGTGGACCTGGCCATACGGCGAGCCAGGGAAAGAGCTCCCAGCACCGGCTCCCGCTGCGAGGTGGATACCTCGCTCAACGAATGCAATTTGCCGATGGTTTGCGCAAACGCCAGGCGCACTTCGGCTGAACTTTGCGCCACTCCTCCGACCAGAGCGAAATTGACCGCTTCAGAATCTGTCCACAGCGAGTTGATGACCTGGAAGGCCAGCTCCGCCAGCTCACGGCCGGCGGCCTGCAGCAAGTCCTGCGCGATGCGGTCGCCGTCCGCGGCGCAACGCAACACCAGCGGAAAGAGCCCGGCAAAATCGGGGGACGGGGTCGAATTGGCGGCGTAAGCCAAGTCGGCATTCCCGGTGACGCGCCACAGCGTCAGGATGGCTTTACGGAGGCAGCCCGGGTTGGGATTGGGCACTACAGTATTGCGGTCGAGATCAGGACGCAGGCACACCGCCACCGCCTTGCGCCCGATCCAGTTTCCTGAGCCTTCATCGGAAACCATGGGGCCCCAGCCCCCGGCGCGCTCTTCTTCTCCGCGCGAATTTCTTCCGTACACGATGGAACCCGTGCCCGCGATGATGAGCACCCCGGGGTCACCGCCGAACGCGGCTTCGTGTGCGATCACATGGTCACCCACCACCGTAATCCGGCTGGCGGCATCGCTTTTTTGAGAGCCGGAATCCGCGGCCATCACCCGCGCCATCACGTCCTCGGCCCAGGCCGCAATTCTTGGCTCCGCGGCGCCGGCCAATCCGAAACAGGCATGCGCGATCTGCGACGGCGCGATTCCCGCGGCCACGCACGCGTCGCGGATGGAAGTTTCCAGCGCCGCCGCCGCGATCAGCGGTTCCACCCGCTGGATCTTGCTGGTGCCGCTGTGGCCGGCGCCCAGCACCTGGGTCTCGTCGCCCACCGCCGAATCGGTCTTGCTTCCGCCGCCGTCAATGCCAAGGTAATATGCCATGTCGTCTTTCGTCGCTCAAATCGTCGAATCAAAACTGCGGAGAAGATAAAATCTTATCGAATTCGCAAACAAATTGAGCGGGAAAAAACTTCTTCCCGCATAATTAATCGACTTTTCATATTTTCCCAGTAAGGCTACGGACTCATGATGGGACTTGGCCGCATCGATTTACTGATCGTCGCGTTCTACCTGGCGGGCATTACCGCCTTCGGCCTGCGTTTTCGCAAGGCCGACCGCTCGCTGAAAAATTATTTTCTCGCCGATCGCAATGTCCCCTGGTGGGCCATCGCGCTTTCCATCGTCTCCGCCGAAACCAGCACCCTCACCATCATCAGCATTCCCGGCCTGGCTTATGACACCAACTTCAGCTTTCTCCAACTGGTGCTGGGATACATGGTCGCCCGGGTCATCATCAGCATCATTTTTATTCCCCAGTATTTTCGCGGAGAGCTGTTCACCGCTTACCAGTTGATTGACCGCCGCTTTGGCAAAAAACTCTACCGCTTCACCGCCGGCTTGTTTCTCGCCACACGCGCCGCCGCCGAAGGCGTCAGGGTTTTCGCCATCTCTATCGTGGTCAGCATCGCCCTGCAAAGATACCTGGTCAAATTTATCTCCCCCGCCTCTAGCGACATTGCGTCTATCGGCATCATCACTCTTCTCACCGTGGTTTACACATTCGAGGGCGGCATGACCGCCGTGATCTGGACCGACGTGGTGCAGATGCTCATCTACGTTGCCGGCACGATCATCGGTTTCTTTACCTTGCTGCACCTGGTGCCGGGGGGACTGACGACCGTCCTGGCCACAGCCAGCGCCGCTCACAAATTCCAGATATTCGATTTCACCCCAACATTTTTCAAGACCTACACATTCTGGGCGGGTTTAATCGGAGGAACATTTCTCACCACCGCCAGTCACGGAACCGACCAGCTCATGGTGCAGCGCCTGCTCGCCGCGCGCGACCAGAAGCAGTCAATCGTTGCCCTGCTGGCCAGCGGCGGCGCCGTCCTCTTCCAGTTTTCGCTTTTCCTCATGGTGGGCGCGGGCTTGTTTGTCTTCTATGGCCTTTTTCCCCCCGCCGTTCCCTTTCTGCGATCCGACCGCATATTTCCCACGTTCATCGTCAGCCAGATGCCCATCGGGATCGCCGGAGTGCTCATCGCCGCTATTCTTGCTGCCGCCATGTCAAACCTGAGCGCGGCCCTCAATTCACTTTCCTCCACCACCGTGATGGATTTTTATTTGAAAATGCGGCCGCAAACCAGCGAGGCCAAACGCATGACCGTTTCCCGCTTCACCACCCTGTTCTGGGCGGCGGTGCTGTTCTCTTTGGCCATCCTGACGCGCAGCGGCGGCCAGCGGGTGCTTGAGCTGGGCTTGCAGATCGCGTCGATCCCCTATGGCGGCTTGCTGGGCGTGTTCCTGCTGGGAGTGCTCACTAAAAAAGCCAACGAGAATGGCGCCTTGATCGGGATGGCGGCCGGCCTGGCTCTCAACGCTTACCTGTGGCTGGGAACCAAAGTTGCGTGGACGTGGTACGTATCCGCCGGCGCTACCGCTACATTTGTCATCGGATATCTGGCCAGTCGGCTCATGCGTCAAACTTCACCGGCGCCTTCAGGAAATGGCGCGCAGACGTCCGCGGGCGCCGCCTGAGCCCCCATGAACACATCCACTCAACCTCGAGCTGAGCTTGTCCGCGACCTGGGCGTCAGCCACGCCACCGCTATCGTGGTGGGCACAATTATCGGCAGCGGCATCTTCCTGGTGCCGCGCGAGATGATGGAGGCGGTCGGCTCTGCCCGGTTGGTTTATCTGGCATGGGTGGTGGGCGGGTTTCTCTCCTTTTTCGGCGCGTTGACCTACGCGGAACTCGGCGCCATGAAGCCCCAGGCCGGCGGCGAATACGTTTACGTGCGCGACGGCTACGGACCGCTGGCCGGGTTTCTTTATGGCTGGACGTGGTTTGCCATCGCCAAGCCCGCGTCCATCGCCACCGTCACCACCGGACTGGTGCGGGTGCTGGGAAACTTCAGCGCCCTGTCATTCCTGGCGGCGCCGCTCTTTGTGTGGAACCTCGGTCCGCGCACCTTTAGCTTCACGCCGGGCCACATCGTCGCCATCACCGCCACCATCCTGGTGTCGTTCCTCAACTACCTGGGAGTCAGGAAAGCGGGCTCATTCCAATTCTGGACCACGCTGCTCAAGGTAGTGATGATCGGCGCCATCGTGGTATTTGGGTTCGCAGCCGCATCCGGAAGCTGGCACAACTTCAACACTCAATACACCGCCGCCCACGGTGGCTTTGCCGGGTTCATCGCCGCGCTGGTGGCCGCGTTGTGGGCCTACGACGGCTGGAATGATCTCAACATGGTGGCGGGAGAAGTGCGCGAGCCTGGCCGCACCATTCCCCTCGCCCTGATCGCGGGCGTGGCCGCGGTAGCGGCGTTGTACATGGGAGTGAATGCCGCGGTGCAATACGTAATGCCCGCCTCCGACATCGCCGCGGCGCAGGTGCCCGCGCTCACTGCCATGAAGATCACGATGGGCGCCAGCGGCGCCGCGCTGGTATCGGCGGGC